>JBBPYT010000088.1:0-16070 GCA_038199665.1 Hyphomicrobiales bacterium | reverse complement strand
GTCTGAGCGAGTTCCGCGACGGATGCAAAGTCGGCGCTGTCCAGCCTCTTTTGCCAGCGATGTGCGCGAGCGATCGCCTTCACCAGCGTGCTGTCGATCTGGGCTTTCGCCGGTGCCCAGGCCGGAGTCCCCCCGGGACCACGATCCGCTTACGCCCACCCCGACGTCGGAACGTCATGGGCAGGTGCACGGTCACGGCACAATCATGGCTCTGCTCGGGGCGGCCGGTCATGCGGCCTGCCTCGACGCGCCCTGCCCTGCCCGGAGATCCGTGACGAGGCTCGCCAGCCCGTCGGTTCTGAGCCGGATGTCGATCCCGCCAAGGTTGATCTCGACCCGCTCGACCAGGAGCTGGACGATGCGGGCCTGTTCAGCCGGAAACAGCTCATCCCATAGCTCGTGAAAGGCGATGAGCGCCTCCCTGACCTCGCCCTCGCCGAGTTTCGGGATCTGGTCCCGGGCGGCCTGCCAGGTCCGAACGATGATCTCGGGCTGCCGCAGCAGATGGCGCACCTGGTCGACCACTGCAAGGCGAGGTGGCGCGAGCTCTGCGGCGCCGAGCCGCCGCCCTACAATCGCCGCTTCCTTGAAAGCCGGCTCGCCTACCGGATCCAGGAACTCGCCTTCGGCGGTCTCAAGCCGGCGACGCTGAAGCGCCTCGAGGTTCTCGGCGAGCAGCTCGATGACGGCAATGTCGTGATCCGCCGGACCCGGGTAGACGATCGCCCGATCGCCGGCACGCGGCTGATCTGCGAATGGCAGGGCGTAGAGTACTGCGTGACGGTGCTGCAGGACGGCTACGAATATCAGGGCAGCCATTCAAGAGCCTGTCCGCGCTTGCCAAGTCCGGCTTCATGTGGTTGGGGTGGATGGCGTTCGGGATCGCGACCATGCGACCGAATGTGATGTCGCTCGGCCGATAAGAACAGCAAAAACGATCGTCTAGCGGGCTGCTGCGGCTACAAAAGAAGTACAGCGTAGTCTTGCGAACATGCTAAGCTTTCTTGGCTGGGTCCCTTCGCCGCCCGAAGCGTGTCCACTCTTCCGGGGCGAGTTCCCGCCTGAGCTTGCGTATGATGTCGCGGGGCAGAGTTGGGCCAAACTCTCTCTTCGCAGCTTCAATATCGTCTGCTCGACTTGGTGCGCTTCCGTTCGAAACATGTGAAGCGACACGCCGCCGGTACCAGGCGCGAACTTGAGTCAACACGGAAGCGACCTTTCGGCCGAACCGGTGACTGCGCTCGCGGCCGCGCTTCAAAGACAAGTATGCCCGTTATGACCGCCTCCCGCGCACTTGCTTCGGACTTCTCGAAGTCTGGGGTCAGAGCGCGCCATCTGTCTGCGGAGATGGGAGTCGCAGGCTGATCAAGCTCGGAGTTCGGCCCAAACCCTGTCGCGACGAGCTTACCCTTTACCAGTTTATCGATGAGGCAGAATTCGAGCCTGAGACGCGCGTCCGAGAAACGTCGCGCGCCGTTTCGGTGCTCTCTGAGCACGTTTTCCGGAGTAGGCCATCCGTCCTCCTCCACAGTCGGCAGATCTTCTCTGTAGCCCTCCATTTCGATGAATACCTCAGCCAAGTCCTGCTGACCGTAATAGAGCATGGCCTGCCGGAGAGTTAGGCCAACCCGCGCGCTGATGGTGTGAAATCGACGACGCATATCGTTGCGATCGAGCGACCGTAGGGGCATGCCCGAAGGAAATGCCGTCGCTTCGTCCCGCCTTGAGCGCCGCCGCGAAGCTTGTGGCTTGTTTCCCATGATTACTCGCGCCTGCGCACACCTTCTCGTACCAGCGGGTATTTCAGGGTGTGCCTGCCCGAGCGTCAATCCCGACGCGGGCTTGTCCGAGCTTGCCTCGATACTGGCGGGAAATAATCCGGCGGCCAGTTTGCCAGTTTTGCCCGCCAGAACGCGAATCAGCACAATTCCTGGGATTACCAAGCCCGGGATGCGTCGATGACGATGCACATGCACGGCGGTCATCAAATCGCTGACTGACGGCTACGGCTGCGACGTCTACATAGAAACCACCGGCGCCCCGGTCGGGGTCACCCAGGGCCTCGGCATGATCCGCAAGCTCGGCCGCTTCGTCGAGTTCTCGGTCTTCGGCAAGGAGACGTCGGTCGACTGGTCCATCATCGGAGATCGAAAGGAGCTCGACGTTCGCGGCTCCCATCGGTCCCTACTGCTATCCCATACCGATTGATCTTCTCGAACGGAAGCTCGCCACCTCAAAGGGGATCGTCACGCACAGCTTCGAACTGAACGCCTGGGACGAGGCCATCCGGGTCGCGAACTCGCCTCAATCGATCAAGGTGCTGCTGCAACCCGCCGCAACAGCGTAAGGGACAATCACTCGCCTGGCCATCGGCCCCGGCGAGCTTATCAAAATGCGTGAGCCTTGCCGCATCGGTTTCTGTTAACATGCCGCATCGGTTTCGGTTAATAGGGCAGGCAGGGGGCTTTGCCGGGCCACTCGCGTGGTACGGTTCAACAAACGCCGGCCAACGGGCCGGCATCGGGAGGAGCAGTCGATGGGTAGGATCCGAAACTCCATTGGAGCCTTGGCGATGCTGATCGCGGCAAGTGCCGCCACCGACACGGCCGTCAGGGCTGAAACCTGGGACATTGCAAAGGCGGCCGCGCCCTACAAGGGCACGCAACTCAATGTCATCTTTCTCGACCGCCCGGGCTATCGCGCCATCATCAAGCTGCTGCCCGAGTTCGAGAAGCAGACGGGGATCAAGGTCAATTACGAGATCGTACCCTACGAGAATACTCGAGAAAAGGAAGTCCTGAACTTCAACAGCAAGGGTGACCTCTCTATCGCTCTAGTCGACCTCGTCTGGATCGGGGAATATGCCGAGAACGGCTGGATTGTCCCGATCGACAAATTCACAAGTGACGCGTCCATCACGGATCCGAATCTCAACCTGAAGGGTTTCTTTCCGCTGCTACTGGACGCTTTCGGGTCCTGGGGCGGCACCACCTACGGCCTGCCGTTCGATAATTATTCGGGCCTGCTCTTCTATAACAAGTGCATGCTTAAGGAGGCTGGCTTCGACAAACCGCCGGCGACTTGGGACGAACTCGCAAACACCTACGCCCCGAAGCTGACCAACAAAGACAAGAACCAGTACGGCTACGCGCTCCAGTCGCTGCGCGGCGAGACCCAGTCTGCCGACAGCTTCATGCGCGTGCTTTGGCCCTTCGGCGGCTCACTGCTCGACAAGACCTTCCATTCCAATCTGATGAGTAAGGGAAGCCAGACCGGCCTGCAGTTCCGCCAGAACTTGCTGAAGTACATGCCGCCTGGCGTCGTGAGCTGGGATCACGCGGAGGCCGTCAATGGCTTGGCGCAGAAACAGGTGGCCATGATTACCGAATGGTCGGCCTTCTATTCCACGCTCACGGACTCCAAAACCTCCAAGCTTGGCGACTGTCTGGGCGTGGCGCCTGAGCCCGCCGGGCCGGCGGGCCGGCTGCCGGCTCTCGGCGGCTTCTCGCTGGCCGTCGCCTCCCAGGCGCCCGAGAAGGAACAGAAGGCCGCGTGGATCTTCATCCAGTGGGCGACGTCCGAGGCCATCGCCAAGGATTATGTGAACGCGGGTGGTGTCTCAGGCCGAACGGGGATCTACAACGACCCGGACATCAAGGCGAAATACCAGTTCGTCGAGCCGATGGTTGCGTCCTGGCAGAAGGGCGTGCCGGAGTTCCGGCCGCGCTTCCCGGCCTGGCCGGCCATCTCCGAAATCGTCGCCGAGTTCGGCTCCAAGATGGAGCTCGGGCAGGTTTCGTTCGAAGAGGGCGCGAAGGAAATCGGCACCCGTATGGAAGCGATCCTTCAGAAGGAGGGCTACTACGACGGCAAGAAGAAGCTGCTGCAGTAGCAGCCCCGGGCGATCCCTGCCGCCAACTCGGCAGGGATCGCCTCATCGAGCATGCGTGAATGCGACAGGGAGCCAGAATCCCATTCGAACGCCAATCATGCGGGCCGGTCCCGCTTCCCCATAGTGAGCCCGCATGGCTGAAACTACCCGACGCACACGACCCGGGTATGCCCGCTGGACGCCCTTTTGGTTCTTGGCCCCCGCTGTCTCTGCTCTCTTCGTTATCGGGATCTACCCGACACTGTTCGCGCTCGTCACGTCGCT
Source organism: Hyphomicrobiales bacterium (assembly GCA_038199665.1). Lineage (GTDB taxonomy): Bacteria > Pseudomonadota > Alphaproteobacteria > Rhizobiales > Beijerinckiaceae > Lichenihabitans. The sequence goes on along the minus strand of JBBPYT010000088.1, from coordinate 11,914 downwards.
TCGCCAGTACAACCTGACCCGGACGCGTGATGGCTTTCCCTTCGTTGGACTGGCAAACTACCAGCAGGTCCTCACCGACTCGACCTTCTGGCAGACGCTCGGCCGCACGGGCGAATTCTTCGTGGTCGTAATGCCGGTCGAGGTCCTGCTCGGTCTCGGGATCGCCTTGCTCCTCCACCGACCCGGCCTGAGTTTCCTGCGGGCGCTGGCGCGCGTGTCGCTCGTCGTCCCCCTTGCGACCACCTATGCCGTGGTCGGCCTGCTCGGACGCTTGATTTTCAATCGCGACTTCGGCGTTGCGAATGCTTTCATCGGCGTGTTCGGTTTCTCGCCATTCGACTGGCTCGGCAATCCCACGGGCGCATTCGCGGCCATCTGCATCATGGACGTTTGGCAGTGGACGCCCTTCTGCGCCCTCATCTTCCTGTCCGGGCTTTCGATGGTGCCGGTCGAGATCGAGGAAGCTGCACGGCTCGAAACAACGAGCAAGACGGCCCTGCTGATCCACGTACAGCTGCCGTATCTGCTGCCTGGATTTACGGCGATGTTGATCCTGCGCTCGGCGGATGTTCTCAAGCTCTTCGATGCCGTCTTCACCATGACGCGCGGCGGCCCCGGCGCCGCGACCGAACTGATTTCGATCTACATCCAGCGCGTCGGTTTTCGTGTGTTCGATCTTGGCGTGGCCTCGGCCCAAGCTCTCCTTCTGCTGGTGCTCACGATCATCCTGGCACGCGTCTACATCCGCTTCTTCTATCGGGAGATCGAATGATGTCGCCCCGCGTCCTTGGCCGGATTTTGCACGGCGTCGCCCTTCTCCTGGTGTTCGCGATCACAGTGTTTCCGTTCTACTGGATGGTTTCGTCGTCCTTCAAAACGCAGACGGACCTCCTGGCTTCACCGCCGGTCTGGGTTTTCACCCCGACGCTGACCAACTACGCCGACGTCTTCGCGGACGAGAAGGTGACTAGGGCGGTGGTCAACTCGCTCATCGTCGCCCTATGCAGCACGGCTCTGTCCGTGGTCCTGGGAGCGCCGGCCGCCTTTGCGTTGGCGCGCTACGATTTCCGCGGCAAGTCCGATCTCTGGTTCTGGTTCATCTCGAATCGTTTCATCAGCCCGATCGTGCTGGCACTTCCAATCTACATCCTGGCTTTGCAGATCGGGCTGCTTGATACGCATCTCGTGCTAATCCTAGTCTACATCACCTTCATCTTGCCGATCGTCGTGTGGATCACCACCGACCAGTTCCGCTCCATTCCGAAGGAGCTTGAGGAGGCTGCACGTCTTGAAGGGGCCAGCCAGTTCGACATCTTCTGGCGCATTTACCTGCCGCTCGGTATCCCGGGATTGGCCGTGTCGGCCATCTTCGGGTTCATCTTTTCCTGGAATGAGCTACTCTACGCGCTCGTCCTCACCCGCCGGGACGTTCAGACCGCTCCTGTGGTCGCAACCTCCTTCATGTCCGGTTACGAACTGCCCTGGGGGAAGATCATGGCGACCGGCACCGTCATCGTGCTGCCGGTCACGATCTTCGCGCTCCTGGTTTCGCGACACATGGTGCGCGGCTTGACCATGGGCGCTACGAAGTGAAAGCGGAGCCGCGACAGGCTAGGGCGAGGGGAGTCGGCGCATGAGTTTCTTGCGGCTTCAAGGGATTGAGAAGCGCTACGGTACGGTCAGCGTCATCAACGGCGTGAATCTTGAGGCCGAGAAGGGCGAGTTCGTCGTATTCGTTGGGCCCTCGGGCTGTGGCAAGTCGACGTTGCTCCGCATGATCGCGGGGCTCGAGGAGGTCAGCAAGGGCGACGTCTTCATCGACGACGTGCGGGTCACGGATGTCGAGCCCGCCAAGCGGCAGGTCTCGATGGTGTTCCAGAGCTACGCGCTTTTTCCGCACATGAGCGTGCGCGACAACATCGCGTTCGGGCTCAAGATGGCCAAGGTGCCCCGGGCGGAGATCGACAGGCAAGTGAACGAAGCGGCGCGCATTCTGCAGATGGGACCGCTTCTCGACCGCCGGCCTCGCCAGCTCTCCGGCGGCCAGCGGCAGCGCGTCGCGATCGGGCGCGCCATCGTGCGCCACCCGAAAGTGTTCCTATTCGACGAGCCTCTGTCGAACCTCGATGCCGAGCTTCGCGCACAGATGCGCGTCGAGATCGCCCGTCTGCATGAGCAGCTCGGGGTTACCATGGTCTATGTCACGCACGACCAGGTTGAGGCGATGACGCTGGCCGACCGCATCGTAGTGCTGCGCGCCGGCCGGGTCGAGCAGATCGGCTCACCGCAGGAGCTCTACGAGGCCCCGGCCAACATCTTCGTGGCCGGGTTCATCGGCTCGCCCAAGATGAACTTATTGAATGCCAAGGTCACGGGACGCAGCGAAGCCGGGATCGAGGTCAGTCACCCGGCGCTTGCTGCGCCTTTGCAGGTTACAGGCCGGCGCCAATCGGAGGGCAGGGCGGCACCGGCTGTCGGCGAAGAGGTCCGGCTTGGGGTACGGCCGGAGCACTTGATGCTTGGCGAAGGCCGCAACCTCATCCGGCTCAAGGCGGATCTCGCCGAAAGCCTTGGCGGCAGCACGCTCATCTATGGGCAGACCGACTCAGGCGAGACGCTCAGCCTTCAGGCCGCGGGTCGCCGGATGTTCGGGAAGGGCGAGGCATTCACGGCCGGTTTCAACCCTGCCGACGCGTATCTATTCGACAAGGCCGGGGAGGCGGTCTGACGAGGTCGATCCAGGGTAGGCCCCCGGGCGCACCGCCCGAATGACGCTGCAAGATCGTTCGTCGCTTTCTAAGTGCCGTATTTTCCTGGGTGGTACAGGGGCTACCGGTGGTACCCCCTAGGGAGTCGGGCTCATCAGGGCGGTACCGCTGAGTGGTACCGGGATCAGGGGTGGTACCGCCTCGGGCGTCGGTACCCCGGTCCGGTATCGCCTCATTCGAAGATTTCCCCTGCGGGTACCATCGGTACCACCAGTACCCCCTCGCGATGACGTGCTTCGCGAACAGTTTGAGAATTATAAAGGGCCGGCCAAGCACGCAAGGCTCGCCAAAAGCCGAGGCAGCACAGCAATCGAGGGTCACCAAGAGGTCACGGAAGCTCAGCGTGAACCGGAGATACAGCCAAACAGCATGCCGGATGATGTCTGGAGGGAAACGGTGACCGCAAAACGGGGAGCGCTGCATGCTCCTTTGTACCGCAATCTGCTAGGCCAAGCAGCCGCGATGTGACAAAACCATGTGAGCTTGTCAGACATTCACAGTCTCCCATTCTGTCCCTCAGCCTTGACGGCTGCGGGACAGCAGGCTTTTCGTTACATGAGCGTTCGTTGTGAATGAAGACTCTCGACCAAGGGAAGAAAGCCATGACCACATTCCACGCAAGCCGCAGCTCGGTCGCCACCGCGACCATGCTGACGGTCCTGGGTCTCGGGTTCGGTATCGGGACGGCCAGCGCAGACGCTATCGACGACATTGTCAAGGCGGGTATCCTCAAGGTCGGCGTCTTTGCGGACTTCCCGCCCTTCTCGTCGGTCGGAACCGACATGAGCCTAAAAGGCTACGACATTGACGTGGCGCAAAGCCTTGCAACTATGCTTAAGGTGAAGCTCGAGCCCGTCAGTGTCACCGGCCAGAATCGCATACCTTACCTGACCGAGCATCGCGCCGACATCCTTATGAGTGTCGGCTATAGCGCCGAGCGGGCGAAGGTGATCGATTACACGGCCGCTTACGCGCCCTACTACATCGCTGTGATCGGGCCGCAGGCCCTCAAGGTCGAAGGAAAAGCCGATCTGGCGGGAAAATCCATCGCCGTCAATCGCGGTACGCTCGAGGACACGTCGCTGACGCAAGCCGCGCCCGAGTCCGCCGACATCAAGCGATTCGAGAATTACAACTCGGTGATCCAGGCCTTCCTGTCGGGCCAGACGCAACTCATGGTGGTCGGAAACGACGTCGGCGCGCAGGTGCTCGCGCGGCATGTCGAGCTGAAGCCCGAACAAAAGTTCCAACTTTTGACGTCGCCCGACCACATCGGCCTGAACAAGAACGAGCCGCGTCTCAAGCAGATTCTCGACGAGGCCATTGCCAGGATGCTGTCCGATGGTAACCTCAACAAGATTTCGGAAAACTGGCTACAAAAACCGCTTGATCCCAAAGACCTCAAGGACTGATCGTGGGCTATAGCCTCGACTTTGGCTGGCTTGGCGAGGCGCTCGGCGCAATCTTGCGTGGGGCTGAAACAACGATGTTTCTCATCGTGTTGACGGCGGCAGTTGGCATTGTACTGAGTGTCCTGGGAGCTGTCGGCCGCCGGAGCGGCTCCGGCACGATCCGGCAGGCCGTAGCCGCCTACGTCGAGCTGTTCCGCAACACGCCCTGTTTGGTACAGCTGTTTTTCATTTTTTTTGGTCTGCCGAGCCTCGGCATTCGACTGAGTCCCATGGTCGCTGCCTTCGTGGCGATGACGATCAACCTCGCGGCTTACGGCATCGAGATCGTTGGGGCGGGGCTCGACGCTGTCCCGCCCGGCCAGAATGAAGCTGCCTTGGCTCTGGCACTAAGGCCGCATCAGGTCTTCATCACGGTGGTGCTGCCTCAAGCGCTGAGGGTGATCTTTCCCGCGCTCACAAGCCAGATCGTGATCATGATGCTGGAATCCGCCGTAGTGTCGCAGATTGCGGTCCGCGAGCTTACCTACGAAGCTGACCTCCTCCAGGCTCGTACGTTCCGGTCATTTGAAACCTATTTCGTTGTGGCGCTCGTCTATCTCGGCCTCAGCATTGTTCTGCGACGCGGCATGATCGCGGGCGGGGCACGCATTTTGCGCGGTTTGCCCTGATGGAATTTACGCTTTGGGACATTGTTCGGAATCTTCTTCTGGCCGCACGCTGGACGATTTTGTTGTCCATCGCCGCGTTTATCGGTGGGGGCCTTGTGGGTCTTGAGGTGCTGTTGATACGGATCGCGAAGCGGCGATGGATTCGGCGCGTGGCTCAAGCTTACATCGCGCTGTTCCAAGGTACGCCGCTGCTGATGCAACTTTTTTTGGTATTTTTCGGACTTCCGCTTCTGGGATTTAGGATCGAGCCGTGGTCTACAGCCGTTGTCGCCCTCACTCTGAGCGCCAGCGCCTATTTGTCGGAGATCTGGCGCGGCGGTGTGGAAGCGATCCCAGTGGGCCAGTGGGATGCGGCGGGGAGCCTTGGGCTGCACCGCGTTGCGCAACTGCGTCTAGTGATTCTGCCACAGGCGTTCCGCATTACGCGCGCGCCGACTGTCGGTTTTCTCGTCCAGCTTGTGAAAAGCACGGCGCTCACCTCGATCATAGGCTTTGAGGAGTTGCTCCGGACGGCAAACGCCATCAACAACGCAACTTTCGAGCCGTTCACTGTGTATGGCTTCGTTGCTCTGATCTATTTCGCCCTTTGTTTCCCGCTAACGCAATATGTCAAGGCGCTCGAGCGGCGAAAGCCATTACCTGGAGCCGCTCGCAATTGATCCGCGGGCGGGCTTTTGCGCCGATCCGCGCAATCGGTCTCAGTGACTTGCGCAGAGTCATAACGGGGCTATCCATCTCGCGTGGACCGACGCCCATCCCGTCCACCGGCTGGGTAGGTCGGCGTAACCCCGATCGAGCAGGTGATGGCCTCGAGCCGCTTTCGGTCCTAGAAATCGGGACCGCGCGTTCAGATCGAACAGCTGCTGCACAAGATCATCGTGTTTCGTCTGCGAGTTGCTGAAGGTGCGATAGAACGACTGCCAATAGAGCGTCGGCCTGCACCATGGTTGTCGGTAGCCTACCGTCCCAGCGCTCAGCCTGCGTGAGCGCAATGAGGTTGGGGTTGTCTTTCAAGGCTTTGAAGCCTCTCAGCTCAGTCTGGAAGACCTGCCAAACGTAGACCCTCAGCGAACCGCTCGAGCAAGGCGCGATCCCGATAAGGCAGTCGTTCGGACCAGCTGCTGATCCTGAAGGTCGGATGCAGGCGCATAATCTCTCCGGCCTCGGCCCGCGCCTCTGCATTGAGGCCAAGGTGCGCAAGATTGGCGGCGAGCAATCGTCGCCCCTGGTCTGGATTCCGCATACGCCGGACGGTTGCGATCACAGTTTCCGGTTGACCTAGCGAGTCGTGAGCATCGGCCAAGCACCACAGATACCAGTCCGGGTGGTAGGGGTTAAGCCGCATCGCGCGATCAAGAAGCTCAACAGCTTTCGCTGGCTGCCCTGCGTAATTGAGCGCATCTGCGTATTGAGCAATAACATCGGCGTCATTTGGATTCAAGGCAAGGGCCCTTGCATAATCCGAGAGTGACTCCTCCAAACGCTTTCGATACAGGTTGGCAAAGCCAAGTTCCGCAAAGGCATGCGCGTCGAGACAGTCCAGTTCGATGGCGCCACGAGCCATCTCCACAGAAATTTCAAGCGATCCGGCCGGGTCGGAGGACCATGAGTATCGCCAGTCGAGGTTATGCGTTCTCGATGAGGCGCTGTAGGCGCGTGCGTAAAGTGGCGAGCATCTCATCGCCTCTTCGAAAAGCCCGCGTCCATACGAATTTGCTTCCTTGGAAACGCGAAGGATGACCTGCTGGCCGCGCAGAACAAGCCCGTACGACCGCAGGTCGGGCCTGTGCTGCGACTCAATGCGGTGCTGCGCGAAATCGATCTGGAGAGTGAGACGTGACGAGACCGCGCCCGTGATCTCGTCCTGGATTTCGAACAATTGATCGAGATCTTCGCTGAACCGGTCCGACCAGATCACTGCCTCCGAATTGGCATCGATTAGTTCGACGACTACGCGCAGCTTCTTGCCGACCCGTTGCAGGCTCCCAGCCAGCAGGTAGTCGGCCCTGAGACTGCGCCCAATATCGCCCGCAGACCGGGTTTTCAGGCTGAAAAGCGACGTCGAGTGCCGCGCGATGACGGTCAGGCTGCGGAATCGGCTGAGATCACTGATTATCCCCTCAACAAATCCTTCGCTGAAGTACTCGTTGGAACCATCGCCCGTCAGGTTGGTGAATGCCAGGACTGCTACGGCAGGTTGTCCCTCGAACTTTTTTTCATTCGAAGGTTTCTGGATAGGCGGTGTTGTGTCGGTCACATGCGCCAATGGTGGCTTTGGCGCCAGGTCTCCCACTGCATCGACGGCGAAAACTTCGATCTCCTCAAGAATGTTTTTCAATGGTGGGCGGCCGATTGATCGAAAGGTCAGCTCGTTCAGGTCATGCACTGCGGCGAGGACGCCCCCGGTGACCACGATCGAGCCGGGCTCTGCCAAGGACTGGATGCGAGCCGCGACGTTCACGCAATGGGCTTGCACGACCTCCCTGTCGCGCACAACTTGGCCAACGTTGACGCCTATTCGGAACCGGATTGGCTCACCCCCCTCCCAGAATGCCTGTTCGCGAAACTCCGACTGAATCAGTACAGCAAACCGCAATGCTGCTTCTGCGCTGTCAAAGAACGAGAGAACGCCATCCCCGGCGACATTGACGACCTGTCCGCCGTAAGCGCCGATCAGCGACTTGAACACTTCAACGGAATGCGCCGCGTGATCCGAATTGCGGGGCTCGTCGATTTCGAGCATGCGACTATAGCCAACCATGTCAGCCATCATGATGGCGGTCAGCTGCCGGTGTTGCGGGGGCGCTGCTTGTGGTTGAACTACAGCCATGAGCCAAGGCACATAAGACGCGACACTTGAACGATGTTCTTTACCAGAACTTCCTTGCCAACGCGAACGCTCGGCTGCATTACCGGGGGCGAAAGCGGCGGCTCATCCGGCTGAAACAGTGATTATCGCCCCAATGACCCTGAAACGTTCTTTGAAAGGACCGCGACCTTTCGCCCCTTCAGGTCTCCGTGCCGCCGCAGAATTCGAAGAATAGCACCTGGCATGCGTCCGGCGAGCCGCTCCGCAGCGGCGGTCAGGTGATGGTGTTCCGCGATCATCGATACGTAGTCGGCATGACTTAGGTCGAGCTCAAGCAGCCACCGAGCTACATCGGTCGCTCGCAAGAGCTGACGTTTGCGCCTGAATGAACGAGTGGCTTCGGTCAGATCGGCGCGGGCGAACGCCTGTCCGCGCTCTTGCGCAGCTTCCTCCGCCAAAAGCAGGGTCAGCGCCTCTTGCTCAAACGCCTCGTACAAGCCGGAAAGCTGGAGATCGTTCACGATAACAGCGAACTCGGCGTCGGAAATGCCGAGCATTTTTTTGTCAAGGTCGCGTTTGAGGCGATCCCATGCCGACGTCCATTCGAAGTGAAAAGTCGCTGTGAACGGCGTGTCGAGGTTCTCGCGGAGTTCAGCAACCGTTTTGAGCAGCGCTGAGGCGTCTTCTGCCTTCTGCGAAATCGTATTTCGAGCGATCCAGGCAGCGAGCCCAGAAAGGTCAGTACCGGAGGTCCGGGCGGCACTTTCAAGCGTGGAGGCGACAGTTCTTTCCTTGTAGAAGATTGTCCCGGCCACAGCGTTCAGAATGACCAGCTGCGCCTCATCAATGATACCATCGCGTCTCGCATCGGCGAATGTCGCCCATGCATCGACGAGCGCCCACGACAGCTGAGGGTAGCCGAGCTCCTCCGGCCCGTGTTGAACCGCGACGGCATCGTCGCGATCAAGCGTTCCATTCCGATATGACTCAAAGATCGCACCGACGCCGATCATGCCGAACTGGTCGAGTTCGGCAGCGCGAAGGGCCCCCATGCTGGCAGCCCCGAACACGTGGATGCCTTCGCTCAGCGCCCAAAGAATTTCCTTGTGAAACACCGCAGGGCGATTCTCAAATACCCCATCGATTATGAGAATAGCGCTCGGTGCCCGTTGAGCGGCAAGGTAAACATCTCCCATCGCAGCGGGCGGCCGAAACTCGACGTCGAGGATAGCCCGGGCGCGGTCAAGCGAGAGGCTGGGACCCAGAAAAACAATGATAGAGTTCTCCTGCATCCACCAGCACTCACGTCGACGCTTGGCGCCGGTCTGATGAAGCGGCCCGTACCGCTCGGGCCCTCCTTCCTAATTCGCAAAGGTCACCGGGCGGACCCTCAAGACCCGGTATTATCGTTCGAATGATCGGAATGCCAACGTCTTTGCGCGTGAGATCGACTGCGAGAACCTGCCGGACGCCGACCGCCTCAAGCCTGCTCAGCAAGAATTCGAGGTTGTCCTCGACAGAGTCACTTCCGAAATCTGGACCCTCGGTGAAGGGTCTGAGCGGACGGTCCTCGGCGACTTGGGTTCGAACCGGCGTGAAGATCTCTGCCACAAGATCATCCCGCGAACCGGCAATGCGCGTCACCCGGGATTGCGCTGCTTCGAGGATCGCCCGCTGGCAGGCTATTATGCGGTTCGGATGACACCCGACGCCTCCGGCTGGCTTCCCGGTCACAAGTGACTCTTCGTGCTGTCCCACGATGGTGGCCAAGAACACTGGAACCGCGATGTCGCTGGTAATCTCTTCAATGTACAAAGTGCATGACGCGGTCCTGATCTTGTCTATTAAGGCCGACACAACGGGGTGAGAGATCGATGCAAGATCGATGGCGTGAGACAGAGCTCTCGATGACGCCTGCGCGAGCGCATACGCATCACGCTCAATCACCTCCGAGATTCCGTGAATGAGAGCCTCGCCCGCCGTGGCTCCGCCGCCGAGCCCGTTTGAACTCATCTGGAAGCATCCGCTTCCCGGTGGAAGCGGCAGGGTGAAGTCCGTGTGGACCAGCTCAAGCGGTACTAAGCTCGTTTCATCGCGAAGGACATCATAGGCCTCGGCCCAAGGGATTCTGAGACCGGCGCTGAAGCGCGAACCAGAAACCTTCGGAAGCAAGCTCGGATCAACCACTGGCAAGGACGAGAGCAAGTCGGCGTAGCGAGCGAGGACTATGGGCAGCGCCACGCGTTCCGCATGGAACACTTCCGCTGATTCCATCAGTCCGGAAACGCGGGCCTGATCGAGGTCAATGCCCTTACCCTGGGAAACGACCAGCGACCGCGACCCAGGCCTGACCACCATGACGACAGGTATGCCGATCCTGTCCAGTCCCGTGACATCTGCGACGCGGCTGATCCCAAGTAACCCGGTACTGCGCCTGAGAAGGCCCTCGACAGCGCCGGGTTCGCCGACCCGGTGATCATCGAAACTGCGCGAAGACGACCTCCGAACGTGACGCAAATCCGAAAACGCGGTTTGCGCAGCCGCGGTCCTCACCCGGGCAGCTTACGGCTGGGGTGGGCGACAACTTCGCGACCTTGTTGTGAAGCCGCGCATGTCACCCTGGAGCTATGTTCATCGCAAGATAGGTTGATCCAAATGGCGGGGGGCCAAAATCCGTGACATTGTTTAGCGTCAGAAGGTCGCTTGACAACAGGTCGTCGGCATAGAGCACGCTCCAGGCATGCTTTTTAGCACCTGCTTTGCTTGGATTTTCTATTTTGTTAACAACTTTACCGAGATCACTGCTATTTACAGATAGATCCGTTATTTCGAAATAAGATAACCAGGTTGATCTGAGGAAAAACACGCGACTTTGCGATCCTTCTTTCCAGACGATGAAGAATCCTTCCGCTGGGGCGTCCTTGGAGGATGGATTGGCGAAGAACGCTCGAGCCTCCGAAACGCCGGACGTAACGCCGAGCGAGGCGAGGGCGGCGGCGACAACGCTGCGCCGGGAGACGCCGATGCCGCAAAGCTCAACTTCGCGACCGGAGAGTGTTTCGTCAGCCTCGGGTTGGGGGCTAGTCAGCTCATCCATGGCGTTCTTCTCACGGGGTAGGACATTGGTTTAGGAGAGCATCTTTGGCCTTGTCGTAAAAGTCCGAATTGAACACGGGACCATAAATCGTGATGTACGACATTGCTCCTATTTTGCCCTCGGAAACCGAAGAATTGACTGACACGAACTGGTTGGCTGGGTTCACCCAAGCCCCACCGCTTATGCCCTCGGTAAAGTCAGTCTGGTTGCTCGACAACGCGTAGAGGCGAGGATGCAATACGTCCAAAGAGTAAGTGGAGCTCAGGGCCGACATAGCGGTACCGCCGGTGACCGCCTTCGGGTAGCCGAGGAGAATACTCTGCTGATGGGGAGGGTTCTCTGGTATCTCAGAAAAATGCAGGGTCGGAATGGGGTGACCCGCAACGACCGTGAGTGCGGGCTTTATCCGAGCGAACGCGTAGTCGTATCGTACACGAACGAACATCTCCAGGTTGGCTTTGCCCCACTCTTCCGGAAACTGCGGCGGACAGTTGGCTATGCTGAATGCGCCCCCGCGGAAACTCGTCAGTTGATAATCAGGATGCAGCACTCCGAGCTGGTACACACAATGCGCCGCCGTCATGATGATATTGGGGTCGACAAATTCGGCCGTACAATAATGCTTGTTCGTCGCCGGATTGGGATCATTGGGATCCGTTACTTCAAGGCGTCCGGCGAAAGAGAACGGAGACGCGGTCATGTCTATGGGCAAGTATGTCGCGTTTGGGTCGATCGTGCCGCCAAGCCCGGATGCCGGCCCATGACGCAGCGGCAGAGGGGTCGGATTGGCTAGAGCATTGGTGCAGGAGATAGTGAGATAGGCACCTGCTACAAACGCCGGGATCCTATTCCATCGCAGCATTCGAACTACCTCCAGCTAGGCACTGCGCCATTATGCCATAAAAATCGCCAGCGAACCCCATAATTTAGTGGTCGCCTGCAATGTACATCAATGGCGTTCACTGGTCCAACCTCGTTCGGGGTTCATAACCGCTGTTCCACCACTAGGCCTGAAACGATTACGCGTCATGCTTATTCACCCCACATCATGACCTTTCTCATTGTAATGGATCACGTCCACTCAGTCTCAGAGAGAGGTGGTTCGGGAAATCTGAACAGGTGCGATGAGTGGAGTTTCTGCCTGATGGCGGCCAGGATGG
>JBBPYT010000087.1:0-10974 GCA_038199665.1 Hyphomicrobiales bacterium | reverse complement strand
TGCCGCCGCAGGAGCAGGTCGAGACCGAACCGTATCGCTTCAACGACCGGATCAAGGTCTACGTCCTTGAGGTCCGAGACACGGCTAAGGGCCCCCAGGTCATCGTTTCGCGAACGCACCCGAGCCTGATACGCCGGCTTTTCGAACTCGAGGTTCCCGAAATCGCGGATGGAATCGTCACCATCAAGAGCGTTGCTCGCGAACCAGGCGCCCGCTCCAAGATCGCCGTGATGAGCCGCGACGAAAAAGTCGACCCGGTGGGCGCCTGCGTCGGGCACCGCGGGAGTAGAGTGCAGGCCGTCGTCAACGAACTATACGACGAGAAGATCGATATCGTCCGGTGGAACCAGGAGATCGGCGCGTTCATCGGCGAGGCGCTTTCGCCCGCGAAGGCCGTTAAAGTGACGGTCAACGAGGAGCAGAAGAGCGCGTTCGTCGTCGTTCCGGACAATCAGTTGTCTCTTGCGATCGGACGTCGCGGGCAGAACGTCCGGCTCGCGTCGCAATTGACGGGCTGGGACATAGACATCCTGACGGAGGCCGAGGAATCGGAGCGCCGGCAAAAGGAGTTCGCGGAGCGGACCGACCTGTTCATGAAGTCCCTCGACGTGGACGAGGTGGTGGGCCAGTTGCTGGCGTCCGAAGGGTTCCGCTCCGTCGAGGAACTGGCCTATGTGGATATTAGCGAGCTGAGCTCGATCGAAGGGTTCGACGACGACACGGCCGGGGAAATCCAGTCGCGGGCGCGCGGCCACCTGGCGGCGGTCGAAGCCGAACTCGACACGAAGCGTCGCGATCTCGGAGTTGAGGACTCGCTGAAGGACGTCGACGGCATCACCACCGCGATGCTGGTGAAGCTCGGCGAGAACGACATCAAGACACTCGAAGATCTGGCCGGCAGCGTTCCGGACGATCTCGTGGGCTGGACGGAGCGAAAAGACGGCGAAGCCACACGCCACAGCGGGTTCCTGGAAAGTTTCGACATGTCGCGGGAGGACGCGGAGGCCACCATCATGGCGGCGCGGGTCAAGGCCGGCTGGATCGAGGCCGACGTTCCCGAGCCTGAGGGCGAGGAAGAACCCGTCGGGGCAGAAGAATAGCCGCACGGACATCATGGCCATGGCAGCGGCGCCGACCGCCGACGATCTCGAAGGGCCGGAGCGAACCTGCATCGTCACGCGACGCAAGGGCACTCCCGACAGCATGCTCCGCTTCGCCCTCGCGCCGGACGGAGCGGTTGTGCCCGACATCAGGGCGAGGCTGCCGGGTCGCGGGGCCTGGGTCACGGCCGAAGCCGCGACCGTCGCGGAGGCGGTTCGTCGGAAGAGTTTCGCCCGTGCCTTCAAGGCGGACGCAAAAGCGCTGCCCGAGTTGGTCGACATGGTGGATCTATTGTTGGAGAAGGATGCCTTGCAGGCTCTGTCCCTTGCCAACAAGGCCGGTCTCGTCGTCGCAGGATCGGCGAAGATCGAGGCTGCAGCGGCGTCGCGGGCGCTGGTCGCGCTCGTTCACGCCCGCGACGGAATGCAGGACGGTCGGCGGAAGCTGGATGCCGCGATCAAACGGCAATTGGGCGAAGCCGCCGAGCGAATCCCGCGCCTTCAAATCTTTCGGTCCGACCAATTGGATTTGGCATTGGGACGCACAAATGTGATACACGCTGCGCTGGCTGCGGGTGCCGCAAGCAACGGCTTTATGGCGCGCTCGCAGCGGTTGGACCGGTTTCGCTGCGGCAACTCGCCGGCGGATGACACGGGGCCGACGAGGTCCATCGAGGAATAGGCGAGCATATTGCCGAGCGCTTCGCCTCGGCGCTGGCGGTTTGGGCAACGGGCACGGCCCCTGGGACGAATGACTAATGAGTGAATCGAACAACGTTGGCGAAAAGACTTTGACCGTGAATCCGACGAAGACGCTGTCTTTGAAGCGCCCTGTCGAGCAGGGCACGGTGCGGCAGAGCTTTTCCCACGGCCGTACGAAGCAGGTGGTGGTCGAAAAGGTCAAGCGTCGCACGCTTGGTCCCGGCGACGCGCCGTCTCGGGAGCCGGCTCCTGCAACTTCGCCGTCCTCCGCTGCCGCCGCGCACGCCGCGGCTCCGACTGCGCCCAAGCTAGCCCCGACGTCGCCTGGGGCGACGCCTGCCCAGCAAGCCCGCGTGGCTCCCGTGCCGTCGAGCGGCGGCGCAACTGTGGCACCCGCAGCGGCTGCCCGCGCCGCGCCCGCCGCCCCTCCGGCTCCGACTGCCGCGCCGGCAGCCCCGGGTGATGCCGGCGCCCCGAGCCCGGCGGGTCATGCCGCGCCGGCTGAATCGGCTTCTGTCCAACCCGCCCCGGCCCCCACCGGTGCGGCTTCGACGCCTGCCGCCCCGACGACGCAATCCGCGACATCTTTGGCCCGGTCTGCGTCGGCTCAGACAGGTACGGCACCCCGCGCCGCCACGCCTCAGCAGCCCGCGACGCGCGCCGCGTCTTCAGCGCGCCCCGGAGGAGCCGCGACGCAACCCGCACGAAGTTCGACATCGCAGGCCGGAAGCCTTCGCGGGGCGACGGCGCCTGCCCCGTCGGGGCGTCCCGGTCAGGCGGCACCTGCCGGTCGCGGTGCGCCACCGTCCAAAGGGCCGGGACCGCGCCCGCAGACCGGTGTCGTGCTTAGGACCTTGACGGATGAGGAGCGCGAAGCCCGGGCTCGGGCGCTCGTCGGTGCCAAATCACGCGAGGAGGAGGATCGCCGGCGGGCCGAGGCCGACGCCCTGCTTCGTGTGGAGCGTGACGCTCGCGAGACCATCGAACGCGAAGCAGCCGAGGCGCGCAAGCGCGAAGAAGACGCTCGGCGGGCTCAGGACGCCGAGGTCAAGCGCAGGGCCGAAGAAGAAGCCAAGCGCCGCCTTCCTGCATCCGAAACCGCACAGGCCGGTTCGGCCGGCGCACGGGGCGGACCGTTGGCCGCGGGCGTTCATGCGGAAGATCAAGCGGCGCGTATCATTCGCCGTCCGGCGATGCCGGCGCCTCGGGTGCTGCCTCCGCGGCCGACGCGCGGCGGCGAGAAGAGCCGCGGCCGCTTGACGGTGACGAGTGCGACCTCGGAGCAGGAAGACCGTACCCGTTCGGTCGCCGCCTTCCGGCGCCGAACACAGCGCATGAAGGGCTTCGGCGCCAACGAAGCCAAGGAAAGGTTGTCCCGCGACATCGTCCTTCCGGAAACGATCACCATCCAGGAGCTCGCCAATCGCATGTCCGAGCGGGGTGTCGATGTGATCAAGCTACTGATGAAGCAGGGTCACATGGCCAAGATCACCGACGTGATCGACGCCGATACGGCCCAGCTCGTGGCGGAGGAGCTCGGCCACACGGTGAAGCGCGTCGCCGAATCGGACGTCGAAGAAGGCCTTTTCGCCGCACCCGACGACGATGCCCACCTCGAAACGCGCCCGCCTGTGGTGACCATCATGGGCCATGTCGACCACGGCAAGACGTCGCTGCTCGATGCGATCCGCGAGGCCAATGTCGTGTCCGGCGAAGCGGGCGGCATCACCCAGCATATCGGCGCCTACCAGGTGCGGGGACCGAACGGTTCCCCGGTGACCTTCATCGACACGCCGGGACATGCCGCCTTCACGGCCATGCGGGCGCGCGGCGCCAAGGTGACCGATCTCGTGGTGCTGGTCGTGGCGGCTGACGACGGCGTCATGCCCCAGACCGTCGAGGCCATCAACCACGCCAAGGCCGCCAAGGTGCCGATGATCGTGGCGATCAACAAGATCGACAAGCCCGACGCCAAGCCGGAGCGGGTCCGGTCGGAACTTCTGCACTACGACGTGCAGGTCGAAAGCATGGGTGGTGAAACGCTCGAGATCGAGGTATCGGCCCTCAAGCGGACCAACCTCGACAAGCTGCTGGAGGCCATCGAACTGCAGGCCGAGTTGCTGGACCTCAAGGCGAATGCCGAGCGCGACGCCGAAGGCACGGTCATCGAGGCCCGGCTGGACCGGGGTCGCGGGGCGGTGGCGACGGTGCTGGTGCAGCGCGGGACGCTTCGTGTCGGCGACCTGATCGTGGCCGGATCGCAGTGGGGCCGGGTGCGGGCCCTGCTCGACGACAAAGGCAACAACGTGGACCAGGCCAGTCCGTCGTTCCCGGTGGAGGTGCTGGGCTTCTCGGGCGCCCCCGACGCGGGCGATCGCGTCGCCGTGGTGGTAAATGAGGCGCGAGCCCGCGAGATCACCGAGTATCGCGAGCGCCAGAAGCGCGAGAAGCTGGCGGCGCGCGGCGGAACGGTTCGCGGTTCGCTCGCCGACATGATGAGCCAGATCAAGACCGCGGGCCGCAAGGACTTCCCGCTGGTCATCAAGGGGGACGTGCAAGGCTCGGTCGAGGCGATCATTGCCACGCTCGAAAAGCTCGGCAACGAGGAAGTCGGGGCCCGCGTCGTGCATTCCGGTGTCGGCGGTATCACCGAGTCGGACATCACGCTGGCCGAGGCCTCGAATGCCGTGGTGCTCGGGTTCAACGTGCGTGCCCACAAGGAGGCGCGTTCGCTGGCCGAACAGTCCGGCATCGAGGTGCGCTATTACAACATCATCTACAATCTCGTGGATGACGTGAAGGCCGCGATGTCGGGCCTGCTGGCACCGACCCTGCGGGAAGAGATGCTGGGAAATGCCCACATTCTCGAGGTGTTCAATATTTCCAAGGTGGGCAAGGTGGCGGGCTGCCGCATCACCGACGGGGTCGTCCAGAGAGGCGCCAACGTCCGGCTCATCCGGGACAACGTCGTGGTGCACGAAGGCAAGCTGTCCACCCTCAAGCGCTTCAAGGACGAGGTGAAGGAGGTGGTGGCCGGGCAGGAATGCGGCATGGCTTTCGAAAACTACCAGGACATGCGCCAGGGCGACATCATCGAGTGCTACCGCGTGCACGAGGAGAAGCGCTCGCTTTGACCGCCTCGGACCAAAGTGGCCGAGCCGAAGGCCCGTGGTGGCGGGCAGGAGCCGACCGCGCCTGCCACGGTCGCTCCCAGGCTTGGCAATCCGGCGGATGATCCGCTTCGGACTTTGGCGATGCGGAAGGCGTTGGCATCGCCGGCACCGGTTGCGGCGAGGCGTCGAGATCACCATTTAGCCTTCGTGCAACGCGGAGAGCCGGCCTCCGAGCCGCCAGCTGTCCAACGACAATCGAACGAGACGCGTCGCACCCGGATCCCGATCGAGACGTTCCCACCAGGACCTGCCGGCCGCTTTTCTCCGAACCGCGAGAACTCGCGTCGGCAGCGTTCATGGAACGATCGAATCTCTTGATTGCGCGCCGGGCGCGGCAGCGTCTTCCAGGACCCCAGAACATGTCCAGAACCCACCATTCCGGAGCGCAACCCTCGCAGCGCATGCTGCGCGTCGGCGAATTGATCCGCCATGTCGTGGCGGAGCTGCTGTCGCGCGGAGCCATCGCCGACCCGGTCCTCGAGAGCCACGTCGTCACGGTGCCGGAAGTCCGAATGTCGCCCGATCTCAAACTTGCGACCGTCTATGTGATGCCGCTGGGGGGGCAGGACATCAAACCGGTCGTCGATGCGCTCGAACGTCACAAGAAGTTCTTACGCGCCGAACTGGCCCACAAGGTGAACCTCCGTTTCGCCCCGGATGTGCGGTTCCGCGTCGATGAAAGCTTCGACAAATCGTCGCGCATCGACAGGCTGCTCGACTCGCCCGAGGTGAAGCGCGACCTCGCGGTTCTCGGGGACGAGACTCAGGGTGATGGTGCGGAACCATGACGGTGCTGGTGCCTCAGAGCGTGCGGCCGAAAGGCACCTTCAAGAGACAGCGCGCGGAGGTCGACGGCTGGGTCGTTTTCGACAAGCCTGTCGGCATGACCTCGACCCACGCGGTCAGCCGCCTGAAGCATATTTTCAACGCCAAAAAGGCCGGCCATGCAGGGACGCTCGACCCCTTGGCGTCGGGTATCCTGCCGATCGCGTTCGGCGAAGCGACCAAGACCGTGCCTTTCGTGCAGGACGGCGAGAAGAGCTACAGGTTCCGCATCCGCTGGGGCATCCAGACCGACAGCGACGATGCCGAAGGTCGGCCGGTGACGACGTCGGCCAAGCGACCGGAGCGTCAGGACATCGAAGCTCTTTTACCGGCGTTCACCGGCACGCTGATGCAGAGGCCGCCGGCCTTTTCCGCCATCAAGGTCGCGGGGGAGCGGGCCTACGACCGCGCCCGCGACGGCGAGATCTTCGAACTTGCCGCCAGGCCGGTGACCATCCATGCCCTGAACCTGCTCGAAACCACACCGGACGAGGCCGTGCTCGAAGCGCGATGCGGCAAGGGAACCTATGTTCGGGCCATCGCCCGCGACCTCGGCCAAGCTTTGGGCTGCCTCGGACACGTCAACGCCTTGCGGCGCACGCGCGTCGGCCCTTTCCGCGAAGCCGATGCCGTAGCCATTCCCGATCGCGATGATGGCGACGCAGTGCCGCCGCCCCGCCTGCTCGGCGTCGAAGCGGGATTGCATGAGCTCCCGGGCATCATTGTCGGCCGCGACGATGCGGCGAAGCTGCGCCGCGGGCAGGCTCTGATCCTGCGAGGGCACGACGCGCCGGCGCAAGGCATGGCGTATGCGTCATGCGGTGGCGTTGTGGTGGCCTTCGGCCCGATCGAAAGCGGTGCGCTGCAGCCCTACAGGGTGTTCAACCTGCCGTTTTGAGGGCTCGTGGGTGTGGGGCGCCCATTATCGCGATCCCGATCCCGCAAAGCACGAGCGGCGAACCCTTCCGTCGAGACTTGTCGATGGCCCCGCGCATTCGAGCCCGGGTTTGGCATTGGATTTGCAACGCCCTCTGTCGATTTGGCGCAACGCAGCAATGTATTGCTGCGTTGCAGCAGAACGTTTAGAATGGTCCCGCCATCGAGGAGAAAAAATTATGAGCGAGGTGTGGGCGACGAAGTACGGACCGCGTCGTGTCAGGCACGATCCGCCGGTTTTGGCGGAAGCCATCGCAGCCGCGCAGGGCCTTACGGAGGACGTCGACCAGCAGGCCGAGTTGGCGGCGGAGCTCTTCGGGCTTCCTGTGGCGGATGTCAAGGCGGAGATGAAGAAGGCTGCGGTGCGGCGTCAGCCGGTCACCGTCACGTCGACGGACCGCAAGGGCTTTACTCGCGCCGTCGTCGTGGAACGAAGGCCGAGCCGCGTGCTGCTGGGCGCCCGGGCGGTGAGGCCCTGAAGGTCGCTTCCACTCGCCGGTCGCCGATGGAGCGCCAGAGCACAAAACGCTGGCCTGCGCCGGCTTTTCGTGTATAGAGGCCGCCTGCTCACTGTGATCGTAAAAGTGCGGCTTCGCTGGACGACATCCCGGCATCTCGCACGCAGAGCGGATCGGGCCGAAGCTTCGGCCATCACTTCCCAGACTGAAAGGACCTCCCGATGTCGATTACGGCGGAGCGCAAAAGCGCGCTCATGCAGGACTATGCGACGAAACCCGGCGACACGGGTTCGCCCGAAGTCCAGGTAGCCATCCTGACCGAACGGATCGCCAATCTGACCGAGCACTTCAAGACCCACGGCAAGGACAACCATTCCCGGCGCGGCCTGCTGAAGCTGGTGTCGACGCGGCGCTCGCTCCTTGACTACGTCAAGGATAGGGACGAAGCGCGCTACCGGACCTTGATCGAGCGTCTGGGCATTCGTCGCTAGGCAACGAACGATCGACTTGGGCCCTTACGTTGGCCCTGGTCGGTTTCCGGCACCACGACGGCGGCATGGGGCCGCCGTACGATCGACCGGCGAGCGTGGCCATGGCAGGATCGCCGGGGGCTGTATCGGTTCTCAATCGAGCCCGAGCCCCTCGCCGTCTTGCGCATGGCCCAAACGGCAAGCTCGCCATGAAAGACGAGACATGTTCGAAATTCATCGTGAGGAAATCGACTGGGCCGGGCGGCAGCTCGTGCTCGAAACGGGCAGGATCGCCCGGCAGGCGGATGGCGCGGTCCTGGCGAGCTACGGCGAAACGACCGTATTGGCGACCGCGGTGTCCGCCAAGGTCCCGAAGGCGGGACAGGACTTCTTCCCCTTGACGGTCAACTACCAGGAAAAGTCCTTCGCGGCGGGTCGCATCCCCGGCGGGTATTTCAAGCGCGAAGGCCGCCCGTCCGAAAAGGAAACCTTGGTATCGCGCCTCATCGACCGTCCGATCCGGCCGTTGTTTCCCGAGGGCTACCGCAACGAGACGCAGATCGTCGTGACCGTGCTGTCGCACGATCTCGAAAACGACCCCGACGTCCTGTCCATGGTGGCGGCCTCGGCCGCCCTGACCATCTCGGGGATCCCCTTCATGGGCCCGGTCGGCGCGGCGCGCGTCGGCCTGATCAAAAACGAAATCAAAGTCAATCCGACCATCGATGAGATGAAGGAATCGACCCTCGAGCTGGTGGTCGCCGGGACGGGCGATGCCGTGCTGATGGTCGAGTCGGAGGCCAAGCAGCTGTCGGAAGAGATCATGCTGCGCGCCGTGATGGCCGGCCATGCGGGCTTCCAGCCGGTGATCGAGGCCATCATCCGCCTCGCCGAGAAGGCCGCCAAGGAGCCGCGCGATTTCGTCATCCCCGACATGTCGGCGGTGGAGCAGATCGTGCTGTCGGTCGTGGAGAAGGATCTTCGGGCCGCCTACGCGATCACCTCGAAGGCCGATCGCTACAAGGCGGTCGACGCAGCGCGGGCCAAGGTCATGGCCGCGCTGGCCCCGGCTGAGGGCGAAGCAAAGTTCTCACCCGGACTGCTGGCCGAAGCCTTTCACGCCGTGCAGGCAAAGGTGGTGCGCTGGAATATCCTGGATCACGGCACGCGCATCGACGGTCGCGATCTCAAGACGGTGCGGCCGATCCTGGCCGAAGTCGGCGTGCTGCCGCGCACCCACGGCTCGGCCGTGTTCACGCGCGGCGAGACTCAGGCCGTGGTGGTGGCGACCCTCGGCACCGGCGAGGACGAGCAGTACGTCGACAGCCTGGAAGGCTCCTACAAGGAGCGTTTCCTGCTTCATTACAACTTCCCGCCCTATTCGGTCGGCGAGACCGGCCGCATGGGTTCGCCCGGCCGTCGCGAGATCGGCCATGGCAAGCTCGCCTGGCGCGCCATCCGCCCGATGCTGCCGACGTCGGCCGAGTTCCCCTACACGATCCGCGTGGTCTCCGAGATCACCGAATCGAACGGCTCGTCATCGATGGCGACGGTGTGCGGCACCTCCCTGGCGCTGATGGATGCGGGCGTTCCCTTGAAGGGTCCGACCGCCGGCATCGCCATGGGGCTCATCCTGGAGGGATCGCGTTTCGCGGTTCTGTCCGACATCCTCGGCGACGAGGACCATCTCGGCGACATGGACTTCAAGGTTGCCGGTACCGCCGAGGGCGTGACCTCGCTGCAGATGGACATCAAGATCTCCGGCATCACCGAGGAGATCATGCGGGTCGCGCTCGACCAGGCGCGGGACGGGCGCCTCCACATCCTGGGCGAGATGAGCAAGGCCCTGACCGGCGCACGCGCCGAGCTGGGCGAGTTCGCGCCGCGTATCGAGACGCTGAAGATCCCGACCGACAAAATCCGCGAAGTGATCGGCACCGGCGGCAAGATCATCCGCGAGATCGTGGAAAAGACCGGCGCCAAGATCAACATCGAGGACGACGGCACGATCAAGGTGGCATCGAGCGACGCCAATTCGATCAGGGCGGCGATCAACTGGATCAAGTCGATCGCCAACGACCCGGAGGTCGGGCAGGTCTACGAGGGCACCGTCGTCAAAGTGGTCGATTTCGGCGCCTTCGTGAACTTCTTCGGTTCCAAGGACGGTCTCGTCCACATCTCTCAACTGACTCAGGGGCGCGTCAACAAGACCTCGGACGTCGTCAAGGAAGGCGACAAGGTCAAGGTCAAGCTGCTCGGCTTCGACGACCGCGGCAAAGTCAGGTTGTCGATGCGCTCCGTCGACCAGAAAACAGGCGAAGATCTGGAAAAGGCCGGTCGGCAGCCGGAAGCTGCCGAAGGCTGATATCCTCGATTCCCAGTTTGCGCCGCCGGGATGCGCCGCACCACGGCGGCGCTTTGGTTTTCAGCGTCGGATCACCCCCGGCAACGGCGAGCGCGGCCCAGCCACGGCGTGGCTGCGGCAAGCAGTGCCAGGAGGGCGGCACCTGCCAGGATTCCGGCAAGATGCACCACCGCAAACGCATCGCACGATTGCGTGGCGTAGTGCGCCGGGGCGACCGTCGCCGCGAACAGCACGGGAGCCGCCGTGCCGAGACCGAGCGAGAGGCAGAGCATGGCCCTTCGGAAAGGCTGCCCGCCTGCCGCCCACGCCACGGGAGGCAGGACAAGGATCACTGTCAGAGGGCGTGCGAGACCGGCTCGGCCTCCCACTCAAAGCTTGCGGTCGCATTAAGCCAGCGCTGGAGATTCGTACGTCGGCTCGCCGGCGAGGCCCAACGCCGCTCCACCACTCACGTCACGGGCGCTACGATAGGTTCATGGAGTCGTCGCCGGATGCCGGGTACATTGGCCGACCGGCTTCGATGCCGGGACGAATGCTGGACGCCTTGATGGGCGACACGACGCAGAGACAAAGCCATGCAATTCCAGGTCCTGATCACGGGCGGCTGCGGCGGGATAGGGTTCGGGATCGCCGAAGCGATGCTCGAAGCCGGCTACGCCGTAACCGTGACCGGCTTGACCGAAACGGAAGTCGAAAGCGTGCCACGAAGCAAGGGTCTCCAGGCGATCCGGCTCGACGTCACCGACGACGCGTCTGTCGCGGCGGCCCTGGCGTCCTTCGATCATCTCGACGCATTGGTGAACTGCGCCGGCGTCATTCATCGAAGCGGCGCCGAGTACGACGTGGGGACCTTCCAGAAGGTCATTGATGTCAATCTCACCGGAACGATGCGGATGTGCGTCGCGGCCAAGCCGAAAATGTCTTCGGGTGGTTCGATCGTGAATA
>JBBPYT010000086.1:0-3791 GCA_038199665.1 Hyphomicrobiales bacterium | reverse complement strand
GTGGCATCGGAGTAGGAACGCAAGCACCCGTACTGCTGGCCGGCAACGGTCGCGACCGGGTGCATCTCCTCGTCGTCTGCACCGCCGAGCGGGGACTTTGCGGGGCGTTCAATTCTTCGATCGTGCGCCTGGCCCGCGACCACGCCAACAATCTGTTGCGGGAGGGCAAAACCGTCAAGATTCTCTGCGTGGGGAAGAAGGGTTTCGATCAGCTGCGCCGGCAGTTCGAGCAGCACATCATCGAATTGATCGAATTGCGTTCGGTCAAGCAGATCGGCTTCGTCAACGCGGATCCGATCGGCAAGAAGATCATCGCCATGTTCGATGCAGGCGAGTTCGATTGCTGCACGCTGTTCTTCTCGAGGTTCCGGTCGGTCATCGCCCAGATCCCGACGGCCCTGAACCTTATTCCGGCCGAAATTCCGCCCGTGGACCCGTCGGTGCCGAGCGGAGCAGCCTACGAATACGAACCGGGCGAGGATGAGATTCTCGCGACGCTGCTGCCGCGAACCATTTCCGTGCAGGTGTTCCGTGCCTTGCTCGAGAACGCCGCGTCCGAGCAGGGCGCCCGCATGAGCGCCATGGACAATGCGACCCGCAATGCGGGCGAGATGATCAAGAAGCAGACACAGACCTATAATCGCTCGCGTCAGGCCATGATCACCAAGGAGCTGATCGAGATCATTTCGGGTGCGGAGGCGCTGTGACCTCTCACGCACGGAGGCCGAAAATGACAGCCGAAGCAAGGAACATGATCGTCAAGCACCTGAGCCGCATCCGTGCGTCACAGGATCGAACGGAAGCGGACATCGGCGACTTGAAACTCCGGGTTTCGGCGATCGACCAGCACTTTGGGCAGATCCAGACTCAGCTTGGGGGCCTGAACACGCGCATGGAACGCTTCGACGAGCGCTTGTCGCGAATGGAGCGGCGTCTCGATCTGGTCGAGGCTTGACCGGACCGCGGGAATTCAAGATGCGCCCGGGGCGCATCGATCATTCAGTCGAGAGGACAAAATGTCTGATTTCACTTTCGCCAACAGCGCCAACGGCGAAGCGAACGCCGCGACCAACCGGGCGCGCGGGCATGTCATACAGATCATCGGGCCGGTCGTGGACGTCAAGTTCGAAGGCCAATTGCCCGAAATCCTGAATGCGCTCGAAACGACCAATGGCGGCAACCGCCTGGTGCTCGAAGTGGCTCAGCATCTCGGGGAGAACGCGGTGCGCTGCGTCGCCATGGACATTTCCGAGGGCCTGACCCGTGGACAGCCGGTCACCGATACGGGCGGGCCGATCCGGGTGCCAGTGGGCGAGGGCACGCTGGGCCGGATCATGAACGTCATCGGTGAGCCGGTCGACGAGGCCGGGCCGTTGCAGACCGACGAAGTGCGGGCCATCCATCAACCGGCGCCGAGCTATGCCGACCAGTCGACCGAGGCGCAGATCCTGGAGACCGGGATCAAGGTGGTCGACCTGCTGGCGCCATACGCCAAAGGCGGCAAGATCGGCCTGTTCGGCGGCGCCGGGGTCGGCAAGACCGTGCTGATCATGGAACTGATCAACAACGTGGCCAAGGCGCACGGCGGTTACTCGGTCTTCGCCGGCGTGGGGGAGCGCACCCGCGAGGGCAACGACCTCTACCACGAAATGATCGACTCCAAGGTCAACGTCGACCCGCACGAGACGGGTTCGGCCAAGGGTTCTAAATGCGCGCTGGTCTATGGCCAGATGAATGAGTCCCCCGGAGCCCGGGCCCGCGTCGCCCTGACCGGGCTGACCGTGGCGGAGAATTTCCGCGACCAGGGGCAGGATGTGCTGTTCTTCATCGACAACATCTTCCGCTTCACCCAGGCCGGGTCGGAAGTGTCGGCGCTCCTCGGCCGAATTCCTTCGGCGGTGGGTTACCAACCGACACTCGCGACCGACATGGGCGCGCTGCAGGAGCGCATCACCACGACCACCAAGGGCTCGATCACGTCGGTGCAGGCCATCTATGTGCCGGCCGACGACCTGACCGATCCGGCGCCCGCCACCTCCTTCGCCCATCTGGACGCCACGACCGTGCTGTCGCGCTCGATCGCCGAAAAAGGCATCTATCCGGCCGTGGACCCCCTGGATTCGACCTCGCGCATGCTTTCCCCTTTGATCGTGGGCGACGAGCACTATGGCATCGCGCGGCAGGTGCAGCAGGTCCTGCAACGCTACAAGGCGCTCCAGGACATCATCGCGATCCTCGGAATGGATGAATTGTCGGAGGAGGACAAGATTGCCGTTGCCCGAGCCCGCAAGATCGAGCGGTTCCTGTCGCAGCCGTTCCACGTGGCGGAAGTCTTCACCGGATCGCCCGGAAAGCTCGTGTCGCTCGCCGATACGATCAAGGGCTTCAAAGGGCTGGTGGAAGGCAAGTACGATCACCTGCCGGAAGCGGCCTTCTACATGGTCGGCACCATCGAAGAGGCCGTCGACAAGGCGCAGCAGCTCGCCAAGGCGGCATAGCCAGCACGCGGCCATGCACGCCGGGCGGTTTCGGGGGATTGATAATGGCGTCGTTTCTGTTCGAACTCGTTTCGCCCGAAAAGCTTTTGTTCGCGGGCGAGGTCGAATCCGTCGTGGTGCCGGGAACCGAAGGCGAGTTCACGGTGCTGAAGGACCATGCGCCGCTGATGTCGACCTTGAAGCCGGGGGTCGTGACGGTGGCTGACAGCGCGAGCAAGCGCACGAGACTCTTCGTGCGCGGCGGTTTCGCCGATGTGGCCCCGACCGGCCTCACGATCCTGGCCGAAATGGCGGTGCCCATCGAACAGCTCGATGCGGCCCAGATCGACGCGGAGATCCGCGACGCTCAGGAGGACGTGGCGGATGCGCCATCAGACGAGACGCGCCGGCTGGCACAGGAAAAGCTGGATCAGCTGAACGAGCTGCGAGGCGCACTGCAGATCTGAGCGCGACGCTGCCGAGTGGCGGCAAGGGTTTGAACGTCTGCCGACAGTCTTGCGCGCCAAGGTCCTGGCAGCCCCGGACAGGCACGCGGTAGTCAGCCCCAGCGGGAGTCCTACGCGTCGCGGTTAAAGGGCGGTCGGCATGGCTTGCTGTCCGGCCGCAAACCTCCCCAAAGCCACGACCACCCGCTCGTAGTTTTCGCGCTTGTGCGGCATTACGCGATGCGGCATCGAGTGCAGCGGCACCCAGGCCCATTGTTCGAACTCCGGCAGGAGGCCGGGCGGGGGGTTCGCCAGATCGATGGAGCTTTCGTCGCCCTCGAAGCGGAACGCCACCCATCTTTGGGTTTGACCGCGGAACGCGCACAAAGGGTGGGGCGGCCCCGCATAGGGCGGAAAATCATAGGGCCACCAATCCGCCGTGACCGCGAGGAGCGACACCGCATCGATGCCGGTTTCTTCCCACAATTCGCGTCGGGCCGCCGCCACGATGTCCTCTTGCGGGTCGATACCGCCCTGCGGCATCTGCCATTCGTAGCCGGGCCGCACGGTTTCCGGGCCGGCGCCGACAGCTTTGCCCGCGAATACCAGGCCGGCCGCGTCGAACAGAGCAATTCCCACATTCGGTCGAAACGGCAGAGCCGGCTCCAAGATCATACGAACCCTTTCGTCCGGCCAGCAGCCACCTGCGGCAAGTCGGTCGTGAGCTGTTTCAACGGTTTCGCCCAAAATGCGTCAAGCGGTTCGCAAAGCAATAGATTAGAATGTCTCGATCAAGTTTTGATGACGGCTGATGATGCCGTTTCCGCCTTAGGCCGACTGCGGTGCGACTCCACGAGAGCATTATCTT
>JBBPYT010000085.1:0-3589 GCA_038199665.1 Hyphomicrobiales bacterium | reverse complement strand
GCGGCCAGAGCCGCAGAGGCGGCCAGAGCCGCAGCGGGAATACTTCGCGGACCGAGGAGGCGAATACCATGGTCGACGCGGCCGAACTCGAACGGCAGCTCCTGGCCGCGATCGAGACGGCCGGGACCGAGGCGGCGCTCGAAGCGGTCCGGATCGCCGCCCTCGGCAAGAAGGGCGTGGTTTCGGCCCTTCTGGCGACGCTGGGCGGCCTGTCGCCGGGGGAACGCAAGGCGAAGGGTGCCGCCTTCAATCTCCTCAAGAACAGGGTCACGGAAGCGCTTGCGGTGCAGCGCGAGGTTCTCCAGGCCGGCACACTCGCGGCGCGTCTGGACGCCGAAGCGCTCGATGTCACCTTGCCGGTGCGCGACGAGCCGGTTGTGAAGGGTCGCATCCACCCGATCAGCCAGGTGACGGACGAAATCACCGCCATCTTCGCCGATATGGGCTTCGCGGTCGCCGAAGGGCCGGATATCGAGACCGACTTCTTCAACTTCACCGCGCTGAATTTTCCGCCCGGCCATCCGGCGCGCGAAATGCACGACACCTTCTTCTTCAATCCGAAACCCGATGGCGAGCGGCGGCTGCTGCGCACCCATACGAGCCCCGTGCAGATCCGGACCATGCTGGCCCAGAAGCCGCCGATTCGGGTCGTCTGCCCCGGCCGAACGTATCGCAATGATTCGGATCAGACCCATACGCCCATGTTCCATCAGGTCGAGGGTCTGGTGATCGACAAGCGCGCCAATCTGGCCAATCTCCAGTGGGTGTTGGAGGAGTTCTGCCGCGCTTTCTTTGAGGTCGAGCAGGTTCGCATGCGGTTCCGGCCATCCTTCTTCCCCTTCACCGAACCCTCGATGGAGGTCGACATCCAGTGCGCCCGCAAGGGCGACGAGATCCGCTTTGGGGAGGGCGAGGACTGGCTCGAGATCCTCGGCTGCGGCATGGTGCATCCGAACGTGCTGAGGCACTGCGAGATCGACCCCGACGAATACCAAGGCTTCGCCTGGGGCATGGGCATCGACCGTATCGCCATGCTGAAATACGGCATGCCCGACCTTCGGCCCTTCTTCGAGGCCGACGTGCGCTGGCTCGACCACTACGGCTTCCGACCTCTCGACATGCCGACGCTCGCGGGCGGCCTGACGGGGTGATAAGGTCGTGAAAGGCTCCCAGGAAATTCTCCGATGACTGACGCGAAGATCAAGCAACTGATCGAGCCGGTTTTTCGGCAATCGCTCGAAGGCTCCGGCTATGAAGCGATGGACGTGCGTTCTGGCGAAGACCATGACGGTGATGCAGCGCTGTTTATGAAGATCCGGTTCGGTCCTGACGCGGAAATGCTCACCGGCGCTCAGGCCAATGCTCTCCTGGCTCAGACCAGGGAGGTGCTCCTCGAGTACGGTGAAGAGCGGTTTCCGCATCTGGACTTTGTCTTCCCGACCGATCGTGACTCAAAACGTCGTTTGGAAGCGCAAGCTCGAAACATGCTGGGAGCATGACTGCCGAATTGATTGATGTGGGAGGGCTATTGGCAACGGGAGGCGATAGCCTAAGCCAAGGCTCGTTGAGGCGTGCCATAAGCACCGCCTATCACGGCCTTTTCCATGCGCTTGCACGTTCCAATGCCGATGTACTGGTCGGCACGTCCGTTGCCGACCTCGCAACCCGCCTCTTGTTCAAAACCCGCTCATGAAACTCACGCTGTCCTGGCTTAAGGATCATCTCGAAACCGACGCATCCCTGGCCGAGATCGTCGAAACCCTGACGCGCATCGGCCTTGAGGTCGAAGGGGTCGCCGACCCCGCGGCGCGGCTCGAAGGCTTCACGATCGCTCGGGTGATCGAGGCCAAGCCGCATCCCAATGCGGACCGGCTGCGCGTCTGCAGGGTCGATACGGGGCAGGGCGGAGCGCCGGTCCAGGTCGTGTGCGGCGCCCCCAACGCCCGGACCGGCATGCGCTCGGTCTTCTCCCCGCCGGGCACCTTCATTCCGGGCAAGAACATCACCCTCGGCGCCGGGGTGATCCGTGGTGTAGAGTCCAACGGCATGCTGTGTTCGGAGGCAGAGCTCGAACTCTCCGAAGACCACGACGGCATCATCGATCTGCCCGAGGATGCGCCGATCGGTAGGCCCTATGCGGCCTACGCCGGGCTCGACGATCCGGTCATCGACATCAACTTGACGCCGAACCGCCCGGATGCGGCCAGCGTCTACGGGATTGCGCGCGATCTCGACGCGGCCGGGCTGGGGCAACTGAAGGCCGAGACGCTCCCCGCCCTCGAAAGCCGGTTCCCTTGTCCTGTGGCGGTGCGGCTCGATCTTGCGGTCGCCGACGAGAACCTGTGCCCGGCCTTTGCGCTGCGGCTCGTTCGCGGCCTCAAGAACGGCCCCTCGCCGGACTGGATGCGCCGCCGCCTCGCCGCGATCGGTCTGAGGCCGATCAATGCATTGGTGGACATCACCAACTACATAACCTTCGACCGCGGCAGGCCGTTGCATGTGTTCGATGCCCGCAAGGTGGAGGGCGGCCTCGCGGTGCGCCGCGCCCGCAGGGGAGAGAGCCTCAAGGCGCTCAACGGCAAGACCTACGACCTCGACGAATCGATGGTGGTCATCGCCGACGAGCATGGGCCGGAGTCGCTGGCCGGCATCATCGGGGGCGAGAACTCCGGCTGCGACGAGTGCACCACCGACGTGTTGATCGAGAGCGCGCTCTGGGACCCGCTCGCCATCGCGCAGACGGGGCGAAGACTCGGCATCAACACCGACGCGCGCTACCGGTTCGAGCGTGGCGTGGACCCGGCTTTCTGCGTGCCGGGGCTGGAACTCGCCACCGCGCTCGTCCTCGATGTTTGTGGCGGCGAACCCTCCGCCGTGACGCTTGCCGGGGCAATCCCGAAGCCGGATCTGCGCGTCGATTTTCCGCTGAGCGAAGTCGCGCGGCCGACGGGCCTCGACCTGCCCGTATCGGACATGCAGCGGATCCTCGAAAAGCTCGGCTTCGATCTTGTCGGCCATCCTGACAACAGCGGCTGGATCGTGGCGCGCCCGCCCTCGTGGCGCCCCGACATTCATGGCAAGGCCGACCTCGTCGAGGAAATCGTCCGCGTGGCCGGGCTCGATCGCGTCGAAGCGCAGCCGCTCGCGCGCGACCCGGGGGTCACGCGTCCCGTGCTCACGCTTCTGCAGAAGCGAACGCGGCTGGCCAAGCGAACACTCGCCGGATGCGGCCTGCTCGAAGCCCTCACCTGGTCCTTCGTCTCGGACGCGCAGGCCAAAGCCTTCGGCGGCGGCTCTCCCGACCTCGCGCTTGCCAATCCGATCGCCGCTGAGCTTTCGACCATGCGACCGAGCCTGCTGCCGGGATTGATCGCTGCGGCGGGCCGCAACGCTGCGCGCGGCTACCCGGACGTCGGATTGTTCGAGGTCGGCCAGATCTTCCTCGGGGACGGAGCGGAAGATCAGCGCGTCGCCGCAGCAGGTCTGCGCCGAGGCACCGCGAAGCCCTCCGGAGCAGGACGGCACTGGTCGCAAAAGGCGGAGCCGGTCGGCATCTTCGACAGCAAGGCCGATGCCGTGACCCTGCTGG
>JBBPYT010000084.1:0-2894 GCA_038199665.1 Hyphomicrobiales bacterium | reverse complement strand
GGTGAACACGATGGCGTCGCGATAGGGAGAGACGGCGTCGGGCATGAAGGCGACGATGAGGATCTCGAGCCCCCCCAGCATGTAGCCGCCGACCAAAGCCCCGGCGATCGAGCCGAAACCGCCGATGATGGCCGCCACGAAAGCTTTCAGCAGCGGCGTGAAGCCCATTTGGGGTGCGACGACACCGGCTTGGGCTGCCCAGAGCACGCCGGCCAGGCCCGCGAAGGCGGAAGCGACGAGGAAGGCGACGACCACCAGCCGGTTGATGTCGAGGCCGACCAGTTGAGCCGCGGCCATATCCTCCGACGCGGCCCGCATGCCGAGACCGACGGTCGTGCGGCTGATGAACCAGCCGAGCCCGACGAGTGAGACGCCGGTCAGGGCGATCGTCAGGATATTGATGTTGGTGAAGGTGATGGCCCCACCCGACAGTTCCCAGGACCGGTTGAGGACATCCGGCAGCGGAAAGTTTCGTGGGGAGGAGGTGAACAGCAGGATCCCAAGATTTTCGAGGATGTAGGTGACCGCAAGGCTCGTCAGCAGACGCGTCACGTCCGGCGCGTTGCGAATGGGCCGGTAGGCGATTCGTTCGACCAGAAACCCGGCGATTGCCGCCCCGATCACACCGCAGACCAGCGCCGGCACGAAGGGAACGCCGAAGCCGATCAGGATCACGGTGGTGAAGGCGCCGACCATCATGATGTCGCCATGGGCGAAATTCGTCAGCTTCAGCACGCCGAAAACGATCGAAAGCCCGACGGCTACCAGCGCGTAGAGACTCCCGAGGCTCACCGCATTGATGAATTGCTGAATGCCATATTCGAGGCCGCTCATGGGCTCGCCCCGAGATAGGCATGCGCGATGCGATCGTCGGCCCGCAGTTCCGCAGCCGGACCCGACAGCGCCACCGTGCCGGTCCGCAGCACATAGGCCCGGTCGGAAAATTCGAGCGCGAGAGCGATATTCTGCTCCACCAGCAGCATGGTTGTGCCGGCCTGTTTGAGTTCTGCCAGAGCATCGAAAATGTGCCGGACCAGCAGCGGCGCGACGCCGAGCGAGGGTTCGTCGAGCAGCAACAGGCGCGGCGCCGCCATCAGGGCCCGAGCCAGGGCGAGTTGCTGCTGCTCGCCGCCCGACAGCGTTCCGGCAAGTTGCCGTATGCGCGCCTTGAGGATGGGGAAGAGGCCGAACATGCGCTCGGTGTCGCGGGCGACGCCCTCGGGATCGGAGCGGGTGCAGGCGCCGAGCCGCAGATTCTCCGCCACCGTCAAGCTGCCGAACAGGCGTCGTCCCTCGGGCGCATGCGAGATGCCGGATCTGACGATCTGTGGCGGTGGCCGGTTGGTGATCGGCGCGCCGTCGAAGCTGATGGTCCCCGCTTTGGCCCTAGCGAGGCCCGAGATGGCGCGCAGCGTCGTGCTCTTGCCGGCGCCATTGGCCCCGACAAGCGCCACGACCTCGCCCTTGCGGACGTCGAGCGACACGGATTTCAGCGCCCGCACCGCGCCGAAATTGACATCGAGCCGATCGACGCGGAGCAGCGGCACTGCGTCAAGCATGACCAAGATAGGCCTCCCTGACACGAAGATCGCGGCGCACTTCCTCGGGCGTTCCGAGGCAGATGACCTCGCCGGTCGCCAGCACCTGGATGCGCTCGCACAGGGGCATGATCAGGTCCATGTCGTGCTCGACCACCACCACGGTGACGCCGAACCGATCGCGGATGGTCCGGATGAGCCCGGCCAGCGCCTTGGTCTCGTTGGAATCGAGCCCCGCCGCCGGCTCGTCGAGCAGCAGCAGATCGGGTTGCGTCGCGAGCGCCCGGGCGATTTCGAGGCGGCGCTGATCGCCGTAGGGCAGGTCGCGCGCCGGGCGATCGGCCTGGCCCGTCAGATTCATGAGGGCGAGGAGATCATGGGCGCTCTTCCGTGCCGCCTCGACACGGGACAGGAAGCCGGCCCCGCGCACAACGGCCGACCAGGGGCTGATCGGATGGCGCAACTGCGCCGCGGCAAGGACATTGTCGAGCACGCTGAGGGAGACAAAAAGTCGCGATCCCTGGAAGGTGCGGACGATGCCCATCTCGACGATACGCGATGTCGTCAGGCCGACGATCGAGCGGCCCTTGAACAGGACTTCCCCGGCATTGGGTTTGGAAAAGCCGGTGATGAGATTGAAGAAGGTACTCTTGCCCGAGCCGTTCGGACCGATTACGCCGAGGATCTCGCCCCGCCGGACTTCGATCGCATGATTGCGCAAAGCGACGAGGCCTCGATAGGCCTTGGTCAACCCGGCCGTCTTCAGCAAAACCTGCCCCGGAGCAACGGCCTGGTGCGCCATTAAAGGAAAACCTCTGCGGCTGGGGGCATGACCTAAGTCTTATGACAGAGAGGCGAGCCAGCGGCGCGATGCAATTCGCCGACCAGCGTCGTCGTGTCGGTCTGCCGGCAATAGCCCCGGAAGGCGGCGAGCGCCTGGTCGTGCCGCGCCTGGCTGTCTGTCGTGCAGGCATCGATCGGGCAGACCATGCGGAAGCCGCGATCCGCACCATCCCGGATGGTGTGGTCGATGCACTGATCGGTGAGGAAACCCGTGACCACTATGGTATCAAGGACGATGTTGCGCATGAGATAGTCGAAGGTCGTCGAATTGAAGAGGCTCGACGAGGTTTTGGGAAGAACCATCTCGTCTGCGCCAGGCCGCAGCGCGTCGATCACCCGCGTTTCCGGGCTGCCTGGAGGAAAATGGAAATTCGTCTGTTTATAGTCGAGGCTGCGGTCCCGTCCGTCTCGGGTGAGACTGGCGATGACGGTGTAGATGACCTCGGTGCCCGCAGCGCGGCCCGCGGCCAGGAGCGTAGCGATGTTCGGTATGACGATGGTGCTGGCCGAGCG
>JBBPYT010000083.1:0-15726 GCA_038199665.1 Hyphomicrobiales bacterium | reverse complement strand
GGATGCCGCCGACAAGGTCCTCAACGCGGTCGACGCCAAGCGAGCCAAGTTGCTCGGCGATCGTCTCAACTCGATGAGCTGGAAGCTCCCCGAGGAACTCGACGAGGCGTTTGGCGCCATGCTCGAGACGTGGCGGGCCGAAGGCCGAATTCGTCGATTGTGGCGCAAGGATTCGAAACTCTGGACCGGGCAGGACGAAGGCAAGTGGCTCGGCTGGCTCGACATCGTCGCGACCGTGCTCGGCGAGGCGCCGGCGCTCTCGGCGTTCGGCGAGGCAGCGGCTGCGTTCGACCATGTCCTGCTGCTCGGCATGGGCGGCTCCAGCCTCGGGCCGGAGGTGTTGGCGAAGACCTTCGGACAGCAGGCGGGGCGCCCGACCTTGCACGTGCTCGACTCGACCGACCCGGCGCAGATCAAGACCTACGAAAGCAAAGTCGACCTTGCCAGGACACTGTTCATCGTGTCGTCCAAATCGGGCGGGACGCTCGAGCCTAACATTCTGAAGCAGTATTTCTTCGATCGTGCGAGGTCCGTCGTCGGTTCTGACGAGGTCGGCAAGCGGTTCGTTGCCATCACCGATCCCGGGTCGCACATGCAGCAGGTGGCCGAAGGCGATGGCTTCCGCAGCATCTTCTTCGGCAGCCCGACCATAGGCGGCCGCTATTCCGTGCTGTCCAATTTCGGCATGGCCCCGGCCGCAGCCGCCGGCATCAATGTCGAGCGGATTTTGAAATCGACCCAGCTGATGGTCGACAGCTGCGGGCCGACGGTGCCCCCGACTGCCAATCCGGGCGTGCTCCTGGGGACGATCCTCGGCGTCGCGGGTCGGCAGGGACGCGACAAGGTGACGATCATTGCGTCCCCGGAACTCGCGGGCTTTGGCGCCTGGGCGGAGCAGTTGATCGCCGAATCGACCGGCAAGCTAGGCAAGGGACTGATCCCGGTCGACAATGAGCCGCTCGGGCCGCCCGAAGTCTACGGGAAGGATCGCGTGTTTGTCTCGCTGGCGCTGGCCGGCGGCCACAGCGCGGCCGACAAGGCCACCCTCGATAGACTTGAGGCGGCTGGCCATCCCGTCGTGCGGATCTCCGTCGGCGACCGCTACCAACTCGGGCAGGAATTCTTCCGGTGGGAGATGGCGACCGCGGTAGCGGGCTCGGTTCTCGGCGTGCACCCTTTCGACCAACCGGATGTGGAGGCGAGCAAGGTCGCGACCAAAAGGCTCACCTCGGCCTACGAAGAGACCGGTACTTTGCCGGCCGAGCAGCCCTTTCTTGAGGTCGACGGCATCAGGCTGTTTGCCGATAAGGCGAATGCGTCGACCCTCCGTAGCCGTGCGGTGCACCAAAGCCTGATGGGCGTACTCAGGGCGCATTTCGCGCAGCTCAAGCCGGGTGACTACGCGGCTCTGCTGGCCTATATCGAGCGCGATCAGGCAACCGTCGAAGCCCTGCAACGAATGCGGCTGGCGATCCGCGGCGCGCGCAAGGTTGCCACCGTCGTCGGCTTCGGTCCGCGATTTCTTCACTCGACCGGACAGGCGTACAAGGGCGGCCCCAATTCGGGGGTGTTCCTGCAGATCACCTGCGACGACCCGATCGATCTCCCGGTACCGGGCCAGAATTACAGTTTCGGCGCCGTCAAGGCAGCGCAGGCTCAGGGCGATTTGACCGTCCTGGTCGAGCGCCACCGGCGTGCGTTGCGGGTCCATCTGCCCGTGGATCTGCCCGCCGGTCTGTCGACCCTCGACGCCGCGTTGCGCGAGGCACTGCAATAATCCTCAAAGGAGCAAGTTCCATGCAGCTCGGCATGATCGGTCTCGGACGTATGGGGGGAAATATCGTGCGCCGCTTGATGCGCGGGGGCCATAGCTGCGTGGTCTTCGACCAGAGCGGAGAGGCGGTTGCGGCCTTGGCGGGCGAAGGCGCCACGGGCGCGAACTCAATCGAGAGCTTCGTCGCCAAGCTGACGGAGCCCAAGGTTGTCTGGGTGATGTTGCCGGCGGGGGACGTCACCGAATCGATGGTCGAGACGCTGAGCGGGTTGCTCCGTCAAGGCGATGTCATCATCGATGGTGGAAACTCGTTCTACAAAGACGATGTCCGCCGTTCGAAGGCGCTCGCGAAGCAAGGCATCGAGTATGTCGACGTCGGCACTTCGGGCGGCGTTTGGGGCCTGGAGCGTGGCTATTGCATGATGATCGGCGGCTCGAAAGGCGCGGTGGATCGGCTCGATCCCATATTCGCGACCCTGGGACCGGGCCTTGGTGACATTTCCCGGACCGCCGGTCGGGACAACAGCGATCCTCGTCCCGAACACGGCTACATGCATTGCGGCCCCACGGGAGCCGGGCATTTCGCCTAGATGATCCATAACGGCATCGAATATGGAATGATGCAAGCCTATGCCGAGGGCTTCGACATCCTGAAGAATGTCAGTAAAGGGCATGTTCCGGAGAATGAAGGCTTCGAGTTCGACCTCACGGATCTCGCAGAGGTCTGGAGGCGCGGCAGCGTTGTCGCATCCTGGTTGCTCGACCTGACGGCGCTGGCGCTGGCGCGAAACCCGACACTCTCGGAGTTCTCCGGATCGGTCGAAGATTCCGGGGAAGGGCGCTGGACGATCATGGCGGCGGTCGAGGAAGCCGTGCCCGCAGACGTGCTCACCGCGGCGCTCTACACACGGTTCCGCTCGCGCGAGGAGCACACCTTCGCCGAAAAGGTCCTGTCGGCCATGCGTTTCGGATTTGGTGGCCACGTGGAAAAGCATTGATGCCTTTGCTGCCCGACCGGTCTCCGAACGTGGGAGGAGCGCAATGAACGAGGCTCGAATTGAAGATGAGTCGTCGCAACCATCGCCGCCCTGCGTCATGGTCGTCTTGGGTGCAGCCGGAGATCTGACCAAAAGGCTGCTGATTCCGGCGCTGTACAACCTGATGCGCTCGAAGCTGATCAACGAACGCTTCGCGCTCATCGGCGTGGCGCGCAACCAGATGTCCACCGAGGAGTTCCGGCAAGGCCTCACCGAGGCGATACAGGATTTTGTCACGCACCGCGGAGGCCATGACGAGGATGCGGGCCTCGATCAAACAGCCTGGGCGACTCTCCGGGAGCGGATCGAGTATTTCCAGGGAGAACTGACGGAGGCGGCGACCTACGAAGAGTTGCGCCGGCGTCTGATAGGGACGTCGACGACGCTTGGATGCGGCGGCAATTGCCTCTTCTATCTGGCGGTCGACGCTTCGCTGTTCAGCCCGATCATCCACCGGTTGGCACACGCCGGACTTGTCAAACAGACGGAAGGTTGGCGGCGTGTCATCGTCGAGAAGCCTTTCGGTACGGACTTCGAGTCAGCCAAGCGCTTGAACGCCGATATCTTGAGCGTGCTTGAAGAGAATCAAATCTATCGCATAGACCACTATCTCGGGAAGGAGACTGTGCAGAATGTCATGGTGTTGCGGTTCGGCAACGGAATATTCGAGTCTCTCTGGAACCGCGATCATATCGACAATATCCAAATCACGGTGGCCGAAACGGTCGGCGTTGAACGGCGCGCGTCGTTCTATGAGAAAACGGGCGCCCTCCGGGACATGGTCCCGAACCACTTGTTCCAGCTGTTGACGCTGATCGCCATGGAGCCGCCGAACACATTCGAGGCAAATGCGGTGCGCAGCGAGAAGGTCAAAGTCTTGGACGCCGTTCACCCTTATTCCGCGGCAGACGCCCTAAAAAATAGCGTGCGCGGTCAGTACCTGGCAGGAACGGTCGGCGGCAAACCTGTTCGTGGCTACCGCCACGAACCCGATGTCGCGCCGGATTCGAACATCGAGACCTATGTCGCCCTCAAGGTCACAATCGATAATTGGCGCTGGGCCGGTGTGCCGTTCTATCTGCGGACCGGCAAGTCGCTTCCCCGCCGCTCGAGCCAGATCGTCGTCCAGTTCAAACATGCGCCCTACGTCATGTTCAGAGAGACGCCGGTGGAACGGCTGACGGCAAACCGCCTGATCCTGCACATTCAGCCGAATGAGGGCGTGTCGTTGCAGTTCGGTGCCAAGGTCCCCGGGCCAATGGTGCGCGTCGGCGAGGTTCGAATGGACTTCCACTATAAGGATTACTTCGATGCCAAGCCCAGCACAGGTTACGAAACGCTGATCTACGACTGTATGCTGGGCGATGCGACGCTCTTTCAGCGTGCCGACAGCGTCGAATCCGCGTGGCGCGTCGTGCAGCCGATCATCGACTCCTGGGCAGCAGAACCCAATGCGAACGTGGCACCCTACGAGGCAGGAACCGCCGGTCCGACACTGGCCGACGAATTGCTCGAGCGCGATGGTTGGCACTGGTTCCCGGTGGTCTGAGCCCCTCCCGATGACGCTGTTCCGCGAAGACGGCTTGCCGGCGTGTGCCTCGTGAGTGCCGTGGGGCGTGCCCTGAAAACTCCGCTGCTCTTTGGGAGGTGAACGAGGCGATGTCAGTTCTGGACGAAATGGAGAGCCAAAAACGCCCGCCAGCGATCTCGTTGCTGCTGAGCGACGTCGACGGCACACTGGTCACCCGGGACAAGCGCCTGACGGCCAGGACGATCGACGCGGTCCGGAGGTTGGGCGAAAACGGCATCGCTTTCGCGATCACCAGTTCGCGTCCGCCCAGGGGATTGCTGCATCTGATCGAGCCGTTGAACCTGAAGACACCGATCGCCGGCTTCAACAGCGGAATGGTCATGGACCGCGACCAGCGGGTCCTGCGCCAGCATTCGCTCGACGCCCCGACAACGCGGCAAGTGCTCGATATGCTCGATCAGCATGGCGTCGACGTCTGGTTCTTCAGCGGCAATGATTGGCTCGTGCGCGATCGTGCCGGCGTTTATGTCGAACACGAGCAGAAGACCATCGGATACGGCCCGGTCGAGGTCGAGAGTTTCGAAGCGGCGCTCGGCAGCGCGACGAAGATCGTGGGCGTCAGCGCAGATTTCCCCCGTCTCGCGCAATGCGAAAGCGACATGCGCAACGCGCTCGGCTCGGCAGCTTCCGTAGCGTTGTCGCAGAGCTACTATCTCGACGTCACGCACCTTGAGGCCAACAAGGGGTCGGCCGTACTGGCGCTCGCCGAATTGCTGCACATCCCGACATCGGCGATCGCTACGATCGGCGACATGTCCAACGACGTCCGGATGTTCGAGAAGAGTGGCTTCAGCATTGCCATGGGCAATGCCAGCGCCGCCGTAAAGGCGCGGGCCCATGTTACGACCGATAGCAACGAGAACGATGGCTTCGCCAAAGCGATGGAGCGCTACATATTGCCGGTCGCTCGGTCGGCCTGAACCAGGCAACGGTCCGGTGAATCGGACGACGGCACGGCGGGGTTTCGCCTGAATCGGCAAGGATCATTCTGCTCGATGGAAAACAAGACAGGGCGCTAATTGGACAGGCCAATAATCAGCTTTTCCTCGAAGAGCGCGGCGAGCGCTGGCGCCAGGGCGAACGCCGAGTCGATCTCCAGCGCCGCCTCGACCGCAGCGCCAAGAGTGGCGCCATCGGCGACCCGAGCTCGGAAGGACCAAGCTGCCGGGGTAAGATTCCTGATCAGCAGGCCATCCGCATACCGGATTTGCAGATGCTCGCCGCCCTTGTCGATACGCATCTCGCCGGGATCGACATGCGGCTGGTTCGCCTCCCAGATTTGATGGATCGGGTAGGAGGAGGCAAGAAAGCGAGTAGCCGGGTCGGTACGCAGACGCAGCGACGCGGGATCAGCATGCGCCTCTGCGATCGAGGCGAGCAGGATGGCATCCTGCGGCGAGGCGTGAACGACTCGGTTGATCCCCCATTCCAGCCTTGCCACGTCCGGAAGGTAGGCAATGCCGGCGGCCGGCGGAAAGTCGGCCAGGAAAGCGGGAAACGCCGCTCCGTATTCGACCAGACATGGCGCGGAGGGAAAGTTGTCTCGGATAAACGCGTGCGCCGCATAGGCGAAGAATCTGTGATCGACCAGCCGGCGGACCACCGGAAACGTAGCGGACAACGCTTCCGTCAGTGTGATCAGCGTATTGTTGCGGTAGATCGACAACAGTGAGGTGGGATCGAAGTCCGCGCCATCGACCATCTCGAGAAGACCAGGGGATAGGTCCCCGGCGATGAAGCGCCGGAAATCGGACTGCAGCTCATGCAGCATTGGCATGGTGATCCCCGCCCACTGTGGTCGCGAGGGCACGCGCCTTGGCGGCCTCACCGAGCAGGACGTCGAGTGTCGGCAAATCGGCATCCCATTCGATCAATGTCGGCTGATGGCCGAAGCGGTTCAGCGCCTGACCATAAAGCGCCCAGACCTGATCCGTGACGCATGAAGCGTGGTCGTCGATGAGGATCGTCCTGTTTCCGACGAGGTTGGCGGCGTGGCCGGCGAGGTGAATCTCGCCGACTGCCGCTGCCGGCAGGGTATCCAGGTATTCCACAGGATCCACGCCGATATTATGCGAGCTGACGTGGATGTTGTTGACGTCGCAAAGCAGACCGCAACCCGTTCGACGGACCAACTCCGCGAGAAAAGTCGCTTCGCCCATCGTGGAGTGCCGAAATCGCAGATAGCCTGAGGGGTTTTCGACCAGGATCGACCGTCCGAGCGCGTCCTGCACCTGGTCGACATGCGCCGCCATGACGTCGAGAGCCTCTTCGGTGCAGGGCAACGGCAGCAGGTCGTTGAGGTGAGCGCCATTATTGACGCTCCAGGCCATGTGCTCCGACACCAGGAAAGGATCAAGCCGGTCAGCCAGGGCCTTCAGCCGGGCAAGGTGTTCGAGATCGAGGGGCTCCGCGCTGCCGAGCGATAGGGCGACACCGTGCAGCGATAGAGGGTAATTTGCCCGGACCCGCTCGAGGGAGGCCAGGGCGGCGGGGGCGTGCATGAAGTTTTCGGGGTGGACCTCGAACCAGGCAACGTCCGGACGGCGCGCCAGAATCTCATCGATGTGTGGCGACCGAAGCCCCACTCCCACGAAGGGAGCAGGTTGGTGGTCAGCGCAAGGGCCTGCGGCCGTCCGGACCTTCATGGCGGCTAGGTCTTCGACGCGAGGTTGCCGCCTTCGATTTTCGTGCAGGTGCCGGCGGGGACGTAAAGCCACGACGCCGGGTCCTTGGCGCGAGCGCTCTGACCGGCGCAGGAATGCGAGGCCGTCCCGCAGTCGTTCGCGCCACCGGCCGCGATGCCATAGCACTTCTCAGAGGTGTAAGTGGGCACCGGGGCGGGTCCGGCTG
This sequence comes from Hyphomicrobiales bacterium, assembly GCA_038199665.1. GTDB lineage: Bacteria > Pseudomonadota > Alphaproteobacteria > Rhizobiales > Beijerinckiaceae > Lichenihabitans. The sequence continues at coordinate 8,474 of JBBPYT010000083.1, read as the reverse complement.
ACGCGACAGTGGGCAATGCTACGGCCGCCAAGATGGCAGAGGCAACGAGGTGAGATGTGTTCATCGAAATTCCTTTCCGGATTGCAACCGGCACCAGAATTTTGCCGGCATGCGAAGTCGCCGCTCTGACCGGAACGACATTAATCGGCTATCAGCTGCAAAACGAGGATTAATGGCGTGCCCATAACATTTCTATCACGGAGGGCAGATTGAGCCCGAACTGTGCGGGACTGCCGAGTCCTCTTCGGCTCGGAGCGCCGATACCCTGGTCCGGACCTCACTTTATCGCCAATGTGGTGACACCTCTCCATTCCGGGTCAGGAGGAGTGCGGGCATAGTCACGGCAGCGTCCCAGCATGCTGAGCGAGGGTGTATCCTCGCCGCGCTCGGCGATCACCTTTTCGAAGAGCGTCATCGCCTCCGACCAGCGCCTCGCTCGATACTCGCCGAGCGCCGCCGCGTAGATCGCGATCCAGCCTGGCGGGGTCACTCCCTCCTGGGCGAGCGCGACCAGTTCGTAGACGGCGGTGTCGCCGCTGCGACCGTAAACCGCAACGCGGTCGAGTTCGCGCACGATGATGCGGTCCCCCGCCAGGCGGCGCGTTTCCTCGCCGATGATGATGTCCGTGCCGTAGAGCTTGTTCACGCCCTCGAGGCGGCTCGCGATATTCACGCTGTCGCCGAGGGCGGTATAGTTGAGCCGTGTAGGCGAGCCGATGTTGCCCACCAGCGCCATGCCACTGTTGATGCCGATGCGCAGCTGCAGGGGGCGCCCCGCGCCATCCACCACCCCCGTCGCGCGCACCGCGTCGATGCAGGCGATTGCTCCCTGGCAAGCCGCGAAGGCCTGATCGGGGAAGGGGCGTGGCGCCCCCCAAAACGCCATCACCGCGTCGCCGATGAACTTGTCGATCGTGCCTCCGCAGCGTTCGACCGCGAGCGAGGCAGCCTGCAGATAGGCGCCCATGATGGGCACGATATCCTCCCCGAGATTTTCCGAGAGGCCAGTGAAGCCCGCAAGGTCGACGAACATTACCGTCAGCGGGCGCACAATGCCGCCCGGCTTCGCCTCGACCCCGTCGGCGATCAGACCTCGCACGAGTTCGCGAGGCATGTAGCGGCCGAAGGAGGAGAGCCCGACCGCCATCCGGACCGTCGCCGAAGACAGCGCATCGAATTCGAGGATCCGTGACGGGCGCAGGAAGATGCGTTCGAGATCGAACCTCTCGATCAGCGACAGGTCCGTGACGAGGGCGCGCAGCGGTTCGGCGATCAGGCGGCCCGCCGCGACCGCGGCCGCGACCCCGGCCAGCAGAATGAAGATCGCCAAGCCGATGCCCAGGCGCCGGGTGGTATCCTCGATGTCTCCAAGGAACTCGCGCTCCGGGATCACGACCACCACCGACCAATCCAGGAACTCGAGGGGCGTGATGCTCACGGCATTGTAGGCGCTGTCATGTTCGATGCGCAGCGCAAGCGGGCCCTTTTCTCCGGCCGCGATATGCTGTCCGACCATCTGGGCGACCGGCAGCAATGGATTGTCGGAGAGGTTCGTGTCCTTCAATTCGTCGGCCCTGAAGTCGGGGCCAGCGATGATGTGGCCATCGGAGGCCAGCACAAAGGCCGAGCCCTGGTCTCCGACGACCAGCCCACCCAGAAATTGCGACAATCGGTCGAACTCGATCATCACGGCGAGCACGCCCTTGCGCTGCTGGTCAACGTCGATCGGGCCCGCATAGGCGATCGCGGCGCGTTTCAGGCCAGGATGCTCGGCGACCTCAACCCAGCTCGGGCCATCGGCTTTGATCGCGGCCTGATACCAGGGCTGGCTGGTCGAGCGAAAATCGGCATCCTCGAAGGTCCTCGTCTTGAACTCGATCCCGGTGCGAAGAACGCCGTAACGATCGGCGCGCGCGCGCCAGCGACCCTCCAGATCGCCGATCTCGATCATCTCGAGCTCTTTGTCGCCAAGCTTATGGGACGCGAAAAAGCTGCCGTCCGGCCAGCCGAAGACGATCCAGGACAAGGACGGCTGCGCCTGGATCTGCGACAGGAACACAAACTCGCGCTTGTCGGCGTCGCGCGTGTCGATCACCCGCTGCTGGAGGATCGAACGGATGGCACCGAATGCCGCTTCGGATCCGGTGATGCGCCCATTCACTTCCGCTCTGACGCGATCGGCGACCTGACGGATCAGCGTTTCGGCGAGCGCGCGGCTACTGGCGTCGGCGGTGCGACGCCACAGCTCGTGCACCGTACCGGCGCTGAGAGCAACGCAGGACAGGACGAGGACCGGGAGGGCGAGGCGGACGCCGATGCGCATGGCGAAATCCGTTACGACGTTAAGGAGAGGAGCATGGCGTCCATCCTTATACGCTACAGGCACCCGTAAACTAACCGAGACGCCATGACGGCTGCTTTGAACAGCGGCGGGGTCGATCCTGAGAGCCACGCGAGTGGCGTTGGCGCCCCGGGGTTGTTCGCGGAGGACACCCTCCGGTTGACCCGGGCTGCGGCTGCGGGCCGTCGAGGTTGCGCCGTGTTCGACACGAGCGCGAAGATAGCGAAGGTGAAGTCGAAACCACAAGATAACAAAGCGAAACCGGCCACAAAGATGAGAAACGCAGCGCGTCCTAGCGATCGTTGTTAAACTAGATCCAATGTCCGTCGGGGTCTTGAATGTACACTGCCCTTACGTTGTCAATTGAACGTAAATTCTCTTTATCTCTCTCTCCAGAGGAGTTGAAGAAAGCAATCTTCTTGGATTGAAAATCCTCCTTCATGCGATCGAGATGTTTCGTCGATAAGCAGAAGTGAGTAGCAAATTTAACTGAAGTGGTGGCAGAGTCGCCTTGGATAGGATGAAGTGTCTGCACTTCTCCAATGCCGACCACCTGATATCCTGCCGTAGTCAACAAGGGGAGGCAATCCGCCACTTTGGCGCCGATCATCGGCCCCGATCGTCAGCCCCCTTTGTCGACGCCGCTTCCGCCGAAGCGGTCGGCCACGATGGTGGCGATCGCCTGCAGATGGTCCACGCTGGTTCGGCCGATCAGCATGAAGCCGTGATTGGCCTGGGACCAGTAGACCACATTCATGCCGCGCCGATGCTCGACTTTCGGAGGCGCGTCCTCGGCATGGCCGGCGATGATGCACAAGGAAACGGGGCCGCTGCGCGGATCGAGATAGGCCAGGAAGCCGAGTGCGTTCCCTTCGTAGTCGAACATCTCGGCCCGCCTCAGCGCCAGATCGGGAAGCTCGACCCGGGCAGGCGTGAGATCGAGGCCGAGCCGCGATCCGACGCTTGCCAGTTCCTGCTGTTTGGCGGTGCTCGTGTCGGGAAGGATCGACAATGTGTCGCTCGTGTAAAGCGAAAGATATTGCGCCACCGCGCGGCGCCAATCCTCCGACTCATTGGCGTGCGAGGGCGCGGAGAACAGCGATCTGCCGATCGGCGTGACCACGAAGCGGTCGAGCCCAGCTCCCATCAGCATGAGGACGACGCCGGCCGCAACCGCAGCAAGCCGATACGCCGACAGCTCCGGCCGGAGCCGGCCCGGCGCTTGCGGTTGGCGCGCGAGGATGTCCGACAGCGTGCTGTCAAGCCTCTCGGTAGGCGCTTGCGAGAGCAGCGGTTCAAAGGCTTCCCGGAACGCACGGGCGCCGTTCATGAGAACTTCGACTCGCTCCGCCAGCTCGGGGTCGACGGCGATCTGCTGACCGATCCGCACGCTGTCGGCGGGCGAAAGCTCGCCATCGAGGTAAGCCACAAGTTCCGCATCCGACGGAGCAGAGGTTCGCTTCTCTTGCGTCATCGTCGGCCCACCTCCGTGGTTGATCGGCCGCCACGATAGCCGGTACGCCGACCGAGCGTATCCCGCGCGGCAGCAAGGCGGCTCATGATGGTGCCGACCGGCACAGCCAGAACGTCGGCAGCTTCACGGTAAGAAAGTCCTTCCACATAGACCAAGAACACCGTTCCGCGTTGGGCTTCCGGAAGGTTCTGCACCTCCCGGAGCACCTGAGCGGCCAGGATGCCGGCTTCGATCTGCCGCGCGCCGTCGAAAGACAGGCTCGTCTCGGCATCGACGAAGCCGGCGCCCTGGCGAATTTGTCTGGCCCGCACCTCGTTCAGCCAGATCGAATGGAGGATCGAGAACAGCCAGCGATCGAGGTGCGTGCCCGGCTGGAACTGGTCCGCCCGCTCCAGCGCGCGCACGCAGGTGGCCTGGACGAGATCCTCGGCCACGTCGCGGCGCCCGCTGAGCACGAGGCCGTAACGCCAGAGCCGGGCCAAGTGGCCCCGCAAGCCGGCTTTGACCAGATCCGACGGTGGGCGTTGCATCGCGTTGATCCGTTCCGGCCGCACGGGCGCCAGTTTAGATTTTCGGGGCATTCACGATCACGTCCGACAAGTCCCGGTAGGGTTCGCGATCGGTTCCGCACAACGACTTGACGATGGCAAGCTGATCGTTGGCGCGGTCGAGGCGGCTTCGCCCAGGGTCTGCATGGAGGCTCCTCAAGTGTTGACCGCCCGAAAACACCTCAGCCCAAGATTTATTCGTCGATACCGTCGCGAAACAAGTGCCAGCGCCGCGGTCGCGATCTGCTTCCCATGGACCCGAATATTTTCCACCCCCGCGTGTTGGCGGCGCGAAAGCCCGCGGCCGACCACGGCGCCGAAAGGAACTGGTCCTTGTCCCCAACCATCAAACTCGTCTCCCTCGAAACCGCCTTACCGGAATATATACTTCCACAAGCAGAGGCCGCTGCCCTGGCGGCCAGCATGTTCTCGGACCGCAACAAGGATTTTCCGCGCCTCGCGAAGGTCTTCGAAACCACCGGCATTCATACCCGCTATGCCGTGCGACCGCTCGATTGGTTCCGTCATCCACACGACTGGCGTGATCGCACCGCAGCCTATCTGGACGGGGCACAGAAATTGTTCGTTGTTGCGGCCCGAAAGGCGATCGAGGCAGCGGGCCTCGAAGCGCGCGACATCGACACGATCGTGACGGTGTCTTCGACCGGGATCGCGACTCCCACCCTTGACGCCCGTGCATTCCAGGATCTCGGTTTTCGCGAGGGCACGCGGCGCGTGCCGGTGTTCGGGCTGGGCTGCGCGGGCGGCGTTTCGGGACTCAGCATTGCGGCGAGCCTCGCGGCATCGCGCCCCGGCTCCAACGTTCTTTTGGTGGTGATCGAGCTTTGTACCCTGGCCTTCCGGCTCGACAAGCCGACCAAGGCCAACATCGTGGCGACCGCGCTTTTCGGCGACGGCGCGGCAGCCTGTATCCTGCACGCCGAAGCCGACGGTGCAGCCCAACAAGAAGGCGGGCTCGCCGTGGTCGAAGCCGCAGGCGAATATACCTGGGCCGACACACTCGACATCATGGGGTGGAACGTCGATGCGCAAGGGTTCGACGTCATCTTCTCGCGAGCGATCCCGCCCTTTGCTGAGGCCAGAGCCGGGACCGCGATTGCGGCCATCCTGGCTCGGGCCGGCTTGAAGACGTCCGACGTGGACCGCTTCGTCTGCCATCCCGGCGGAGCCAAGGTGATCACGGCCCTCGAACAGAGCCTGGCACTTGGGAGCGGGTCGCTCGACCATGAACGGGACGTTCTGGCCGGCCACGGCAACATGTCGGCCCCGACGATCCTCTTCGTGTTGAAACGTGTTCTGCACGAAGGTCTGCCGGATCGCGCCCTCTTGAGCGCGATGGGGCCGGGCTTTTCGCTGAGCTGCGTGTCCCTGCGAAGGGCCGCATGATGCTGGCTCCCGCGATCCTCGGACTTGTCACCGTCGAGCGGATTTTCGAACTCGGATTGGCGCAACGGAACACCCGCGCCCTCCTGGGCCAGGGCGCCAGGGAGGTGGCGCCGACCCATTACGGGTTCATCGTGCTTCTCCACGCCGCCTGGCTGGGGGGGCTTTGGCTGTTGGGTTGGAACGCTTCCGTGTCGATGGCCTGGCTGGCCGTTTTCGCTTCGTTGCAGGTCATGCGGCTCTGGGTTCTCGCGACTCTCGGGCCGCGGTGGACGACCCGCATCCTCGTTCTACCCGGAAAGCCGCTCGTGAGGTCCGGTCCTTACCGTTTTCTGCGACACCCCAACTATGCGGTGGTGATCGGCGAGGTCGCGGTGCTGCCGTTGGCGTTCGAACTTCCGGCCTTTGCGGCGCTTTTCACGATCCTGAACCTTTGGGTCCTTTCGATTCGCGTCAGGGCCGAAGACAAGGCTCTGGCCGCCTCGGCCCCATGAGCCAGGCTCGCCGGGTTCCCCATCTCGCCGAGGCTCGGACCTGGGGCGGTTTCGCCACCATGTGCGTCGGCATGTTCATGGCGGTTCTCGACGTGCAGGTCGTCGCAACCTCCCTCCCTACGATCCAGCACTCGCTCGGTGTAGCGCCCGATGCCATCTCATGGGTGCAGACCGCCTATCTGACCGCCGAAGTCGTGAGCATTCCCCTGACCGGCCTTCTGACGCGAATCATGAGCTTGCGGTGGCTTGTGGTCGCGGCGCTCGTTGTTTTCACGGCGGCGTCGGTCGGCTGCGCCGCGAGCGCCACCCTGCCGGAGCTGGTGGTCTGGCGCCTGATCCAGGGGTTTGCCGGCGGCACCCTGATTCCCGCCGTATTCACGGCCGTGTTCCTGCTTTTTCCCCTCCGGGACCAGCCCCTTGCGACGACGCTGGCCGGTGTTCTGGCGGTTCTGGCTCCCACCGTCGGCCCGATCGTCGGCGGATTCATCACCGACGCCCTGTCCTGGCACTGGCTATTTCTGATCAACGTGGCACCCGGGTTCGTCGCGGCGATCCTGGCGGCGCGTCTGCTGCCCCGCGCCAAGGCCGATGCGGCCGCTGCACGACAGCTGGACGTCCCGGGCCTGGCCCTCATGGCCTTGAGCCTCGCCACGCTGATGGTCGCGCTCAAGGAGGCGCCGACACGCGGCTGGCTTTCCCCCCTTGTCGGCGCGGCTTTCCTGATCGCGGGTTTGGGCAGCCTTGCCTTCGTGCGGCGCACCTTGAAGGCGCCGCGCCCGCTCGTGGCTCTGCGCCTGTTGCGCGACAGGAATTTCGGCGTCGGCTGCCTGCTCAGCTTCGTGTTCGGCGCGGGACTCTTCGGCTCCGTCTACATGATGCCTGTGTTCCTGGCCTACGTTCGCGGTCATGGCCCTTTCGAAATCGGGCGCATCATGCTCGTGACCGGCGTCGCGCAACTCTTCGCCGCACCTTTCGCGGCCGCATTGGAAGCGAGGGTCGACGCGCGGCTTCTCACGGCGGCCGGATTCCTGTTGTTCGCGGCGGGCCTTGGGCTGAGCACGGTGCAGACGATCGCAACCGACTACGATGCGATGGTCTGGCCTCAGATCCTGCGCGGCATCGGCATCATGTTCTGCTTGGTGCCGACGACGCGCCTGGCGCTCGGGCTGTTTCCGGCCGCCGAGGTGCCCGACGCCAGCGGCCTTTTCAATCTCTTGCGCAATCTCGGGGGAGCGATCGGCCTCGCCTTGATCGACACGATCCTTTACGGCCGGGCACCGGTGATCGGCGAGGCCCTGGAGGCGAGCCTACGGGCGGGCGATCCGGCGGCCGCGCGGCAGATCGGCATTCCGGCGACGCTGGTCGCGCATCAAGCCTCGGGCGCCCTCGACCCACACACCATCGAGCTTCTGCGCTCGCTGATCGCAAAGGCGGCACTGACGCAGGCCATGAACGAGGTTTGGGGAATGCTCGCAATTCTGACCTGTGCGGCGAGCCTTGCTGTGCTTTGGGCCAATCGCGCGCGGACGTGAAGGTCCATTTTGGGCCAGGGAATGCACGCGTCGGACGCAATCACGCCGCTCGCGCCACCTCGATTGGGTTGGCTCACGCTGATTCGGCCGGGCATTTGGCCGGCTTGGGCCTCGACCGAACCTTGAAGAGCTTGGCGGGCGGAGGTGCTTCGCGTAGCCTTCAGGCGCCGCCAGGGCGAGTGACCGAATCCATGCAGCCTGATGAACTTGCGGTCTTTCCCGGAGTCAGCGTCCGGTTGCGGCTGGCGCGGCAGATGCGAGGCATGACCCTAAAGGCGCTCGCCGCGGCGGCAAATTGCTCGGAAAGCCTTCTCTCGAAGATCGAGAATGGCAAGGCGTCTCCATCGCTGCCCATGCTGCATAAACTGGTTCAAGCGCTCGACACGAACATCGGCTGGATGTTCGAGGAAAGCGACGGCGAGGAAGGCATCGTCTTCCGCGATGGTGCGCGGCCCTTCATTTCGCTCGATCCGCTGCGCCAGGGGGAGGGAATCAGCCTCGAGCGGGTCATTCCCTACTCGACGGGCCATCTGCTCCAATGCAACATCCATCACATCGACGTCGGCGGGGAAAGTGCCGAGCCGATCCAGCACGCGGGCGAAGAGGTCGGCCTTGTCCTGCAAGGGAAGATCGAGCTGATCGTCGACGGCCGGACCTTTCGTCTGTCGCGGGGCGACTCCT
>JBBPYT010000082.1:0-7826 GCA_038199665.1 Hyphomicrobiales bacterium | reverse complement strand
TCTCACGGGGATTCGCCGATATCGAGGCCCATGAGCACCGCAGCTTCGAATTCGAGGTCACTGCTGGCCGTTTCGAGGTGCTGGACCTGAGCCACAAGCTCCTTCTGGTCTTCTTTGCGAACGGGGAGCCGGCAGAACCGCAAGGGACGGTGGTCCAGCTCGAGTCGGGCCGCTTCCTGGTACCGGACCGGCCTACGGCACCGCGAGACATGGTCCTCGGCGATGGACGCTTCTCGTTCCGGCAGACGGCCGATCTCAGCCCAGGCCAGCACACCTTCCAGATCGAGAACCGCACCGGCGATCGCGGCCGCTTCTGGTTCGTCCAATACCCCTTCGGTTTTGAGCCCCATCTGGTCGAATATGAACCGTTTCTCTCCGGCAAGCGCTTGCTGCTCACCCCGAGCTTCGGCGAACTCTACAAGACGCAGCTGGTGGATGAGGGCGAGAGCCTCAAAGTCTCAGACATGACTTACCTGTTCACCGATCTGAGGCAGTCGACACCGCTGTATGAAAGCGTTGGTGACGTGAACGCGTATTTTCTTGTTCGTCAACACTTCGAGATATTGAACAAAATCATCCGGGAACGATCGGGCTCCATCATCAAGACGATCGGCGACGCAGTCATGGCTGGCTTCGAGCGTCCCCAGGACGCCGTTCGCGCCTCCATCGAGATGATCGAAGAACTGTCGCGATTCAACCGGACCGCTTCGCGGCCGCTGGGCCTCAAGGTCGGTGTCCACAGGGGTCGGGCGATCGCGGTGACGCTCAACGACCGGATCGACTATTTCGGACAGGACGTGAATATCGCCGCACGCGTGCAAGGTCTCGCCGACGTCAACGAAGTTTGCATCAGTGCAGCGGTGATGGAGGCGCCGGGTGTCGGCGACATCGTCAATTCACGCTCGGTATCGCGTAACTACGAGAACCTGAAGGGTATCGGTCAAAAGATCGAAGTCCATCGCATGACAATCACTCCGACGCATACATAAACGACGCGGCGCTGCCGCGAGGTGGAGGCCGACGGTTCCCCGACGACAGACCGAAACCGTCCGCTCCGGGGCAGGAAGAGCCGTTCCGGGCGCAAAGACCTGGATGACCGAGAAGGGTCGAGAGCAGCCGTTCGGAGGTGGCTCGACAACGGTACCTCATATCAGATTTTGACCACTAGCGAGCACGACGGCCTCGACGGATCGTCGGCGGCAGCCCCTCGCCCTTCTCGGGAACGAGCAAGAATTCGGCGGAGCCGACGCCTAACGCTTTAGCAAACCGATCCAAGGTATCAACCGTGCTCACCGATCGTTGGGAATTTCCCGAAGCAATGAATGCCTCCCCTATGAGCGTCAGCACCGTGCTTCTCGGATCGCTTGGCCCCATCGGAGCAGCCAGGCCCGCGCGGCAATCGAAACGACGCGCAAGGAAGCCGCCGCCCCATCGGCCTCCCCCTTCTCGAAATCTCCCTCGATCTGCCCCATCGTGTTGGTGACGAGGCCGAAGCAGATCACGTCCCGGCCGCGCGCTTTGGCGAAGGCATAGAGCGCCGCCGCTTCCATTTCGACCGCGAGCGCGCCGTGTTTCCGGGCTGCCGCGATGGCACGTTCGGTTTCCCGGAAGGGTGCATCGGTGGTCCAGGTGGCGCCCCGGACGACCGTGATGTCGACCGCCGTCCGCAGGGCAGCTTCGATCTGCGCCAGCAGGTCCGCACGCGGGGCGTCGGCCCACCGCGAGGGCGGCAAATAATGGTGGCTCGTGCCTTCGTCGCGCAGCGCGCGGTCGATGAGCACGAAATAGGGCGTTGGGCCGCTCGGCGTGATCTGGCCCGACGAGGTGACGCTGAGGAGCAAGCGGCAGCCCGAAGCGAACAGCTGTTCGGCCACGAGGACCGCGAAGGGCGCGCCGACCGCGCAACCGACGATCCCGACCTCGCCCACGCCTTCGAGATCGAAAGCCAGGAGCTCGGTGTGGTAGCAAGCCCAGCCCTCGTTCATCCGGCCGGCACCGGTTTGCCGCAGTCGGCGCACGATGTCCCCGTCGGGGTCGAGGACGCAGATGGCGGGTACGGACGCTTCGCGGAGCCCCTTCTGCCGACGCGCTTCGCGCAACAGCGCTTCGGGCCTGAACACGGACGGTGCCGTGTGGTCCTTCTCCCGCAGGAGCGGGCTCGACGGCTCGGGCCCGCCCGGCGGCGGAGCATGGAAACGGTCGGCCATCAGCGGGCCATGACGATCGTCGTGCAGGCGCTCTCGAGCTTGGGCAGGTCGCGAGCGGCGGCCATCCGGATCGCGAGCGGCTTCCTTTCCGATCGGATGATCGGGCAATAAGGGTCGGGCAGGTCCAATTGCCCGAGCAGGCGGCGGCGGCCCGCGCACCCGCCCCCGCATGGCGCCAGGAATGCGCAGGGTTGGCACGCAGGCGGAACGGTGCGCGCCTCCTCGAAGGAGGGCGACGCCACGATGGCTTCCCCGGCTTCGAGCAGTGCCGCCATGGGCGACCCGCCGCCGGTCCAGTAGACGCAGGGCTGCACGGTGCCGCGCGGGGTGACGCGCACCGTAGTCGCGCCGCAGCCGCCCTTGCGAGGCGGCAGCCCCGCCATGGCCCGCACCAGAGGTTCGCCGATCGCTATGACGTCGGTGCGGGCGAACAGCCGCTCGAAGCCGGTCCAATATTCGTCGTAGGTCAGGGCGAAGAGGTCGGTGCGCACCGCCTGGTACACGTTGATGCGCAAGGGAGCGTCGAAAGGCTTGGCGACCGCCGCGACATCGGCCAACCGGTCGAAGTTGGTCTTCATCATCACCGCGATGATGGTGACGCCGATGTTGAGGCGCCGGCACCGCGCAGCCTGTTCCTGGATCAGGTCCCAATTGCCGGGGCCGCGTTGTGCATCCTGTTCCTCCCGGTTCGGGTAATCGACCGAAAACTCGACATCGGTGAAGGATCGGAGATCATCATCGTCGAGCACCTTGATGGAATGACCGTTGGATGTGATGGTCAGCTTGAGGTCACGTGTCCGCAAATAGGCCAGCATGACCTTGAAATCGGGGTGCATGCCGTTCTCGCCCGTGCCCAGATTCACGGAGCGGATCGGCATGCGCTCCACCACGGCCTTCACGTCGTCCAGCGTCAGGCGATCCGTCCGCGCCGGGTCCCTGTAGCAAAACGAGCAGGCGAGGTTGCATTCGTTGGTGAGGCCCAGGCCCAGGCTGAAAGTCGGAGATGCGGCAGTCGTCTTAGCGTCCAGAAGCATGCGTCACCAACTAGCTCTCGAAACGGACATGCCGCGGGGCGGCGAAGCAGGTCGCAGGAAAACTACGTTGGCCATAGCGGCTTTATTACAGCCCGACCAGCAGGGCGCGCTCTGGGATCGGTACGTTTCGGCCTATGAGGTCGTTTTCGAGCCGCCGACCGGTACGTCGTTCCTCGCCTTTTGCGCCGGAACGGGCGAATGCGGCCCTCATGGCGGCGCTAGCCGGAGCGTGCGTGACGGCCGTCGATGCCTCACCCGCCATGGTGCGTCGTATGACGCGACGCGCGAGCGCGGAAGGGTTCGGCACCCGTCGCGCGCATGGCGCGCTGGCTCGCCGATCGCATTGCCTTCGCGCCCGGTATGGCGGCGATGCCGACGGCCTGGGACATGACAGGTCGGCCGGGCTGGAAGCTTTCGTGGCAGAACTCGAACGCGATCAGGGGCTCGGTGCGATCAAGCTCGGCACCGTGGCCCAGATGGCGCTCGCCGAGAAAAGCCGCGCGTGACCCGGGAGTCTTCGCGGAACATCGCCTCATCGTTCTTCCAGAACGCTGGTGTTCAACGCAATGCGCGTCGTAACTCTCGGACCGATGGCAACGAAACCATTCAGCGAGCGAACGGATACCGCAAAGATGCCCAAGGCCGCGATCGCGATCATCTGCAAGGCACCGAAACCGGGAGCGAGCAAGACGCGGCTCATTCCGGCCCTGGGTCCCGACAAGGCGGCCGACCTTTCGAAAGCATTCCTGATCGACCTCGCGGCGACGATCGACGGCCTGGCGCCGGAACTCGGCGTCCGGGGCTACGCGGTTTGCAGTCCCGCTGAGGCGGTGCTCGAACTCGCAGCCTTTCTGCCCCCCTCCTTCGGGTACGTAGTCCATACCCACCCGATCCTGGGCCACGTGCTGCAGGCCGCCGTCGAAGACCTGCTGCATCGAGGCCACGACTGCGTCGTGCTGGTCAACGGGGACAGCCCCACGCTGCCACCTGCCCTGTTGCGCGACAGCATCCTTGCGCTTCGGCGATACGAGGACAAAGTCGTTTTCGGGCCGGCAGTCGACGGCGGGTATTACCTCGTCGGTCTCAAGCGGAGCGAACCTCGTTTGTTCGCCGACATCCCCTGGAGCACACCCGACGTTCTCGCCCGCTCGGTCGAGAGGGCAGGCGAGATCGGGCTGCCGGTCGTCCAGCTTCCGGTCTGGTACGACGTCGACGATGCCGAAAGCTTCGGCTGGCTGCTGGGCGAACTGTCCGGCAGGCGCCCTCCCTGTCTCAACGGGACGGATGGGGCCGGGGAAGCCTCCGCAACCCGGAGGGTTCTGTCGGTGGAGCTCGCGGCACATTCGCGCGGTGAATAGCGCTCCCGGGCTCCGGACCGCGGCGCTTCTCGGCGTGCTGGTCGCCATCTTCGGCTCCGCATGGGGCGCCCTCGCGGCGCGCCAGGCGAGCGACACGATGTTCTACTTATGCATCGCTTTGCACGCGGCCTTGAGTGTCGCTGCGACCTGGATCCTGAGCCGGCAGGGCGGTGGGCGGCTGCTGCCGGTGGTAGTCGCTGCTGCCGTCTTGCTGCGGCTCTGGTTCTTGTTCGAGCCGCCGCTCCTGTCGGGCGACGTCTACCGCTACGTCTGGGACGGCCGGATCGTGAACGCCGGCTTCAACCCCTATCTGCATGTGCCGGCCGATCCCGCCCTGGCCGCCTTGCGCGACCCCAACCTGTTTTCTCTTATCGACAAGCGCGACTACGCGGTCACCATCTACCCGCCCGTGGCCGAAGCGCTGTTTGCCCTCGTCACGCGCCTCTCCGGTACCGTTCTGGCCATGAAAGCCGCGATGCTGGGTCTCGAGGGCGTGGCCGTGCTGGCCGTGGCCCGGCTGCTCGATCGACTGGGTCGCCCGCGCGCCCTTCTGGCCGCCTACCTGCTCCATCCCGCGCCGATCTGGGAGTTCGCCGACAACGGTCACCTCGATGCCGCCATGATGGCCTTCACGTTCGGCGCCTTCGCCTGGGGCGTTGCCGAGCGTCGGCCATACCGTGCCGCCCTGATGCTCACGCTCGGCGCGCTGATCAAACCCACGGCGGCCCTGGCACTGCCCGCCATATGGCGCCCATTCGACCTTCGGCTGCCGCTGTTCGCGATCGCGCTGGCTGCGCTGTGCTACGTGCCCTTCCTGTCGGCGGGCACCGGCATCGTCGGATTTCTTCCCAACTACGCGCACGAACAGGGCCTCGACACGGGGAACGGCTTCTTCCTCCTGGCGGTCCTGAAGCGACTCGGTTTGTTCCTGCCGTGGTTCAACGGCGCCTACCTTGCCGTTTCGGGCCTGATCCTGTTGGCCCTGGCGCTCTTGGCGCCACGCAACCGCGCCGAGGGGCTGGTTCAGAGCCTGCGGACCGCGGCCGTGCTGGTGCTGACATTCCTGCTGCTCTTGACGCCGGTCTATCCGTGGTACTTCCTCATCGCGGGACCTTTCACCCCTTTGCTCGGACTTTGGACGCCCTTCGCCATGATGTCGGCGGGGTTCCTGCTTTATGCCTTCAATCCGGATCAGGTCGCGTTCTTCGGCCGCTGGTTCGTCGTGATGGCCCTCATCCTTGCGGCGGCCTTGAGGGATATGAGACACATGCACCGTCAGGAGTTCACCCCATGACGCTCACGGTCAGCCCAGCGGCGTCCATGCCTGCCGTCGATCCGCGCCGCTATTTCGAGGCGGCCGACCCCGAGCGCGCCCCCGTGGCAATGCGGCCGCCCGTCTGCCTCTACCTGGAGGTGACGAACCGCTGCAACCTCCTGTGCACGACCTGCCCGCGGACCTACGCCGAACTCGAACCGCCGGCCGATCTGTCCTGGGACCTGTTCACGACGATCGTCGACCAGCTGCCGCACCTGGCGCGCGCCGTGCTGCACGGGGTCGGCGAGCCTATGCTGGTCAAGAACCTTCCCGAGATGGTCGGCTATCTGAAGGCGCGCGGCGTGTACGTGCTGTTCAACACCAACGGCACGGTGATGAACGAGAGGAACGGCCGCGCCCTGATCGAGGCGGGGCTCGACGAACTCCGGGTTTCGCTCGACGCGTCCACCCGCGAAAGCTACATCGCGGTCAGAGGCAAGGATTATTTCAACCGCATTCTGCGCAACGTGCGCCGGTTCCGCGCCATGCAGGAGCGCGAAGGCCATGCGAGGCCCCGCGTTTCCGCCTGGCTCACGGGCCTGCGGGAAACCATCGCCGAGCTACCGGCCTTCGTGTCGGTGGCGGCCGACATCGGCGTGAAAGAGGTTTATCTGCAGCGCCTCGTATACTTCGACCAGGATGCGATCGGCTTGGCCCGGCCCGACCAGGCGCTGTTCGAGCGTATGAATGCCGAAGAAGCGCACCACCTTGAGGCCGCCGAGACGCTCGCCCGCTCGCTGGGAATGACCTTTTCGGCTTCGGGTGCCGCGTCCGAGCCGGGCATGAGCCTGGAACGCAAGCCCGGTTCGAATCCCTGGTCGCTGTGCGGCCGGCCCTGGACCGTCATGTACATCACAGCCAACGGGCGCGCCCTGCCCTGCTGCATCGCGCCGTTCTCGCAGCACGGCTACGAGAACTACACGCTGGGGAACGCCACCAGGGACAGCCTGCAGGATATCTGGAACGGCGCCGCCTACCGGGAGTTTCGGCAGGCGCTGCGGTCGGACCAGCCGCCGCAGGCCTGCGCCAATTGCGGCATGCGCTGGAGTCTGTGAACGCGTGCGCATCGGTTCCGCGGCGGCGGTCGTCAGCATCGTCATCCCCTGCCTCGATGAGGAGGTCGCGATCGGCCCCCTCGTGCGTGAGCTCCTGGGGCTCGGCCTCGACGAGGTTCTGGTCGTCGACGGGGGTTCCAAGGATCGGACCGTCGAGGTGGCACACAGCGCGGGCGCGAAAGTGGTGACGGAAAGCCGCCGCGGCTACGGGCGCGCTTGCGCCGCCGGCGTCGCCCAAGCGCGGGCGGACGCGACAATCATCGCCTTCATCGACGGCGATGGATCGGACCGCGCAGAGCTGGCAGCGTCGGTCGTCGGCCCGGTCATGCGGGACGAAGCGGATTTCGTCATGGGATCGCGGCTCCGGGGGGACCGCGAACCGGAAAGTCTGACGCCGCAACAAGTCATCGCCGGACGCCTCGCCGGCCTGCTGATCCGGGGACTTTACGGGGTCCGGTATACCGATATGAGCCCCTTCAGGGCGGTGTCGCGGCGCGTACTGCGTGATCTCGGCATGAGCGAGATGACCTTCGGCTGGAACGTCGAGATGCAGATACGGGTCGCGGCGGCAGGACTGCGGATCGCCGAGGTCCCGGTCGGTTGCCGCAACCGGGTCGGCGGCGTCTCGAAGGTGTCGGGCAACCCGGCCGCCACAGCGCTTGCTGCCTGGACGCTGATGCGGACCGTCCTGCGGCTCGGCGTGGCGCTGCGCAGCGCGCCAAAGGGGGCCTCGCCCGCTCGGATGTGAAGGCGCGATCGCCGTTCCAAGCAGACGTCCGACCTATTCAACGGATGTCCGCAGGGCCGCCTCATAGGCCAGCCGCACCCAACGCGCCATGATGTCGGGATCGTCGAAC
>JBBPYT010000081.1:0-11184 GCA_038199665.1 Hyphomicrobiales bacterium | reverse complement strand
CTCACGCCCCGCCCCGCGCCGGTTCCATTGCAGGCGGATCGGTTCCGAGTAGGACGCCACGCGCTCACCGACGATGTCGGGCCAGCACGTGATGATGTCGGCTTCGCCGAAGCCGTAGCGCGCCAGCACCGAGCTGATGCATGGCTCGACAAGGTCGGCAAGCGGTCGCGACCAGGCATTTTTGCCGTTGATGTTGCGCATGGGCCGTGCTTCTCGTTGTAGGCTGTCAACGCGCTCCCCGCGCCGGCGGACCGGAACGATGCTGCATGAGACCGCACCGGCCGGCCGGGGCCGAGCCTCCCGCCGACCGCGTTCCAAGCTCCGAGGCCATGTCCCAATCCAGCTTCGCGACGATCACCCGCACTCTCCTCGAGTGGTACGACCGCTACAGGCGGGATTTGCCCTGGCGAGCCGCACCCGGCATCAAGCCTGACCCGTACCATGTCTGGCTATCCGAGGTCATGCTGCAACAAACCACGGTCGCCGCGGTGCAGCCCTACTATGCTCGGTTTCTGCGGCTTTGGCCGAATGTCGAGGCGCTTGCGGCGGCGCCGCGCGACCGTATCCTCAAGCAATGGGCCGGCCTCGGCTATTACGCCCGCGCGCGCAATCTGCATGATTGCGCGCAGGCCGTCATGCAGCACCACGGCGGGCGTTTCCCCGCCACCGAAGCCGGCCTGCGTCAATTGCCGGGGATCGGCGACTATACGGCCGCGGCCATCGCGGCCATCGCGTTCGGCCGGCCAGCAACGGTGGTCGACGGCAATGTCGAGAGGGTCGTTGCGCGGCTTTTTGCGGTCGAGCCGCCGTTGCCGGAGGCCCGGCCGCTGATCAAGCGTCTGGCAGCCGGACTGGCGTCGCGACGGCGGCCTGGGGATTTCGCGCAGGCAACCATGGATTTCGGAGCGACGCTGTGCACGCCGAGATCGCCCGCCTGCGCCATCTGCCCCGTCAAGCTGCAGTGCCGGGCCCGCGCCTTGGGGGCACCGACCGCTTATCCTCACCGTGCGCCCAAGCGCGTGCGACCGCAACGATTCGGCGCCGCCGCTGTCATCCAACGAAGCGACGGAGCGGTCCTGGTGCGCACGCGTCCATCCTCGGGACTGCTTGGGGGAATGACCGAATTCCTGGGGACGCCCTGGACGCAGACGCCGGCGGATCTGGCGGTGCTGCAAAACGTCGCGGATCTGGAATTTTGCCGGCGAGGCGTCGTCGACCACGTCTTCACGCATTTCGCCCTGCGGCTCGATGTTTACGCGGGACGGGCGAGCAGAAGCGACCCGCCGGACGGATGCCGATGGGTTACGGCGGAGATGCTCGGCACCGAGCCTGTGCCGACTGTCATGCGCAAGGTCATGCACGCTGCCCGGCGTGACCTCGAGGGTTCAGCGATCGTCGCGCTCGACCCGGACAGCCTGGGTTTCGTAGGCTTCGAAGGAGCCTATCAGAAGCGTCCCGGACACGGCGAAAATCATCAGGCACAGCCCGCCCAACGTGCCCGCAAGGGGCACGAAATGGCCGAACCCGATGGTCGCCGAGAGCCCACATAAGACGGTGAGAGCGACGATCCAGCGCAGCATGACGGAACTCCGCGACAAAGAGCACCGTGCCCTTCAGCCCCGAATGCTGCATCGCTGGGAAATGTTCCGCCAGTCCCCGGTCGATCGGACCTCGATTCAACCTGAAGCAGGTGCTGCGAAGTGCGCCGGCATTCGACTAAAATGCACCGCTGTTCCGGAGCCTCACCGGGTGTCGCGGTCACGGGCTGCTGCCCGAAACCGCTGGCGGATTTCGTCGAGGAGCGTGAGCCTTCCCCCGTGTTCGACGTACCAATAGGTCCAGCCGTTGCAGGCCGGCAAACCCTGCGCTAGCGCGCCGATCTTGTGAATCGAACCGGCGATCGTGCCGAGCGACACCAGCCCGTCGGCCCGTATCTTCACTCGAACCCGCCCGGCCGCGTCGGACAGCACCTGTCCGGCCTTCAGCGCCTCGGTTTCGATGAGAGCCGAGAAAGGGATGCGGGGCTCGCTCCGTTTCGTCGCCAGCACCTCCAGGCTGTCCAGAGGAACGGGCGCGACCGCCTCGATCCTGGCGCGCGCCGCCGCCGCATAGGCCGCATCGCGCTCGATGCCGATGAACGACCGTCCCAGCCGCTTGGCTACGGCCCCGGTCGTGCCCGAGCCGAAGAACGGATCGAGGATCACGTCGCCCGGTTTGGAGGCGCTCATGATGATGCGGGCCAGCAGAGCTTCCGGCTTCTGCGTGGGATGCGCCTTCCTGCCGGCGTCGTCCTTCAGGCGCTCGCCCCCGGAGCAGATCGGGAAAAACCAGTCCGAGCGCATCTGCAGGTCGTCGTTGGCGGCCTTCATGGCTTCGTAGTTGAAGGTGTACTTCTTGGAGCGCTCGTCTTTCGAGGCCCAGATCAGCGTTTCATGGGCGTTGGTAAAACGGCGGCCGCGAAAATTCGGCATCGGATTGGCTTTCAGCCAGACGATGTCGTTGAGGATCCAGAAGCGCAGATCCTGCAGAATCGAGCCGACCCGGAAAATGTTGTGATACGAGCCGATGACGAAGAGCGTCGCATCGGCCTTCATCACCCGCTTTACGGCATTGAGCCAGGCGCGGGTGAAACCGTCGTATTCGGCGAACGTCGCGAATTTGTCCCAATCGTCATCGACCGCGTCGACCAAGCTCTGATCGGGCCGCATCAGGGAACCGGCGAGCTGCAAGTTGTAGGGCGGATCGGCGAAGACGAGGTCGACGCTCTCCTCGGGAAGGGCGGCGAGAGTTTCGACGCAATCGCCCAGGAGTACGGAGTCGACCAGGGGAGATCGGAGGGCCGGCAGCCGAGCCGTCGAAGCTCCAGAACGCGTGACCTTTGACTGAAGCTTCGAGGCGGCCGTTCCGGCCTGTGCTGACGACATGAACACACACCGGGGTACGCAACTCACGACCCGGACTATGCCGCCGTTAAGGTAAAGCCGAAGTTGAGCCCCTCGAAAAAATGCTGTCCTGTTTCGTTACGCCTGCTTAGCGGATTCGGCATCCTCCGAGGCTGCTCGGGGAGCGCAGAATGTTTGCCGATGGGACGGGGAGGGCCCAAGGCGCCGGAGGGCATCGCGATGCGCCGCCGTGGCATAGCCCTTGTGGAGCGCGAAGCCGTAACCGGGATGCTGATCGTGCAGCCGGACCATCAGACGGTCGCGCGTCACCTTGGCCACGATGGAGGCGGCCGCGATGGAAAACGACAGCGCGTCCCCCTTGATGACCACGTCGACCGGGCAGGGCATGGACGGCGGGGGGTCGTTGCCGTCGACAAGAAGGTAGGTCGGCCGCTGCGCCAGAGCCCCGACGGCCCGGCGCATCGCCGCGAAGGTCGCCTGCCGGATGTTGACGCGGTCGATCTCGGCCACGCTCGCGAAGCCGATGCCGACAGCCGATGCCTTCGCCATGATCAAGGCGAACAAAGCCTCCCGATGCATGGCCGTCAGCACCTTCGAATCGTCGAGCCCCTCCGGGACATCGCAAGGGTCGAGGATCACCGCTGCCGCCGAAACCGGTCCCGCCAAGGGACCGCGGCCGGCCTCATCCACCCCAGCCACGATGCGATACCCCGAGACGAACAAGCGCTCTTCGAATTGAAAATGGGGCGGCAGCGGAACCTCCTTGATTCGGTTCGACCTTCTACTCGTATCCCAGGCGCAAACCGGTTCGTCTGCGGATTGCGGATCGGCCCCCCGGCCGCACGCCCGCAACTCTCGTGGACCGCCGTCGGGAGTTTCGGTAGGTTGCCGACGCGGGCAATGACACGCCGGCGCGCAGCAAAGCCGTCGCAAGCGTCACGAGGGGCGACATGGAGCTTGATTCATCGCGAGACGAAAATCGGTCCATCATGGCGGGTCCCGAACGGGCGGCCCACGCCGGGCAGGGCTTAGAAACTGTCTCGCCAGCATCGGAGCCGACGCTTGATTCGTCCGAACACAACGCGGTCTTTACCAGCCTGGTGACGAACGACAAAGACATCGTCGGGCTGGTGGCCTATTCCATCTACAAGCAAAACAAATACGACTGGCTCCTGGCGTTCAGCCGCATGCGGGGACGCATGCCCAACGAATCGGAGGCGCAGTCCTACCTGCTCGGCGAGAGTACGGCACGGCGCCTGGCGACCTACCGCCACCTCGCCGAGGCGACCCTGGCGGGGCGCGGGCTCGAAGTGCGGGGCGCAGCGTCGCGGGCACCCTCGGGGGCGGCGGCTCTGCTGTCTTCGTCGCGGCCCGAAACCGAAGTCCGGTCGGGTGGCTTCCAGCCGTCACGGCCCTTGCTGGTGGGGATCATCGTCGCGATCCTCATCGCGCTGGTCTCGATTTGGCTCATCCACACGGGGGCAGCCGCACCCGGCAAGTTCTGAAGCGCGAGCCGATCTGCGGGTCTCCGTGCGGACCCAAACAGCCCGGAACCCCTCAGGCACGGCGCGCTCGCGGCATCTCGGAGCCGCGCCGGCGATGTCCAGGCATATCGGCTGACGGCGCACACGCCGCCGTCCGGCTGCACGGTGCGGCCCTGATCGACCGGCTCTCCGCCGAGCCGGTCGTAGAAGCCGCGCGCCGCGCGATTGGCCTCATCAGCCGGCCTCCGAGGCCCCGGCCCTTGTGGGCGGCGGCGAAGTCGATCGGCGTTCCCAGGCCCGATCGCCATCGGCGAAGCGTCCGCTCCACGCGCGCCAGCGCTCGAAATGCAAGGCAGCAACCGCCTCGCCGTCGGCCTGGGTCGCCGCCCGGAAGACCGTGTCTCCCGCTTCGGACCTCATGCGGCGTGCCCTTTGCGCGGGGGCCGACCAGCCTGTTGGTCCATCACGCGCCGGTAAGCGTCGAGCGTCGCCGCCTGCATGCGCTCGAGCGAGAACTGGCTGGTCACGTGGGCTCGCGCCCGCGCCGTCAAGGCATCGCGTCCGCTGGCCCCCAAGGCAAGCGCGTCGCCGAGCGCCTCGGCGAGGGCTTGGGCGTCGCCGGGCGGCACGCACCAGCCGGTGCGCGCTTCGGCGGCAACCCGAGGCGGCGAGAGCACGGTTTCCGGCACGGCGCCGAGCTCGGTCACCACCACCGGCGTGCCGAGCGCCTGCGCCTCGACGGCCGAGCGACCGAAGGCTTCCGGCTTGGTCGAGGGCACCACCACCACGCTGGCCGCCAGAAGCGCCGCCGGCATGTCGGCGCAATGTCCGACCCGCTTGACGACGCCCTCGAGGTGCGCGCCCGCGATCGCGCCGTCGAGCTCCTTGACGTAACGCGCACGACCCTGCGGGTCGCCCGCAAAGATGAAGTGAGTATCGGTCAGCCCCTGACTTTTGAGCAGGCGCGCCGCTTCGACCAGCACGCGGTGCCCCTTCCACGACGTCAAGCGCGCCGCCAGGAGCACGATCCGCTCATCGGGCTGCACCCCCCATTCGGCGCGCAGTTTCTGGACGCGCGACGCATGCACGGCGCCGGGCGAGAACTGCCTGAGATCGGTGCCACGCGGGATGACCTCCAGCTTGCTTTCGGCCCAGGGATAGAGCCGGCTGACGAGCTCGCCGGTGTAGCGCGAATTGGCGATCACCAGGTCGCCGCGCGCCATCACCGAATTGTAGTAGAGCTTGACGGCACTTTTCCCGCCGTAGCTGCCGTGGAAGGTGGTGACGAACGGCACGCCCGTCAGGCGCGCCGCGCCGAGGGCCACCCAGGCCGGGGCACGCGAGCGCGCATGCAGGATGTCGGGGCGTTCGAGACGGATCAGCCGCGCGAGCTCGCGCACGTTCCAGGCCATGGCCACGGGATTCTTGGTGTCGGCCGGAAACGGGATCCAGATACCGCCCCTGGCCTGCAGTTCGCTGACGAGGCGTCCCCCGGAGGTCGCGACGAGCGCCCTGCCTCCGGCCTCGGCCAAGGCGCCCGCGATGTCGATCGTGGTCCGCTCCGCGCCGCCGCTATCCAGCGAGGGGATGATCTGCAGCACCGTGCACCCGCTGAGCGGCGGCAGCTTGGGCGCAAGGGGCGAAGCGAAAGCTTGCGGCATCAATCCCTACGGTGTTTGGTCATGCCCGCTTCCAAGGCCCTTCCCTGCGATCGATTCATTTTTATGACGGGCATCCACGAACAGCAAATCGAGGTGCCTGCGCCGGACCCGCACCAAGCGGGGCGGCGTATCGCGGCTGAGGTCCGTCCCGCGACCGAACACGGCCGGACACGGCCCGGGGTGGTCTGGCTCGGCGGCTTCAAATCCGACATGACCTCCAGCAAAGCCGGGGCGCTGGACGGCTGGGCCGGGCAATGCGGCCGCGCCATGCTGAGATTCGACTATTCCGGGCACGGCAAATCGAGCGGCCGCTTCGAGGACGGGACAATCGGTAGCTGGACCGAAGACGCGTTGGCGGCCATCCGGCACTGCAGCACCGGCCCGCAAATCCTGGTCGGCTCCTCGATGGGCGCTTGGATCGCCCTTCTGGTCGCACGCGCCCTGGCGCAAGCAGGCGAGGCGGATCGGCTCGCCGGAATGGTGCTGATCGCGCCGGCGGTGGATTTCACCGAGACGCTGATGTGGGCGCAGTTCCCGCCCGAGATCCGCCGCGGCATCGAGCAAAACGGGGTCTGGTTCAGGCCCTCTGAATATTCGGACGATCCCTATCCGATCACCCGCGCCCTGATCGAGGACGGCCGGCGCCATTGCCTTCTCGGTTCCACCATCCGGTCCCATTGCCCGGTGCACATCCTGCAGGGGATGCGGGACCCGGATGTGCCCTGGACGCATGCCATGGCGGTGGTGGAGCATCTGGCTGCCGACCCGGTCAGCATCACTCTGGTCAAGGACGGCGACCATCGCCTGTCGCGGGACGAGGACCTGGTTCGGCTGATCGCGGCCGTCGAGGCGATCGCCTGACGTTCGTTCCGGTTGGCTCGTGCGGTCCGACACAAAGCCGTCGTGTAGACGGGGCGCCGGTATATTGCACATATGCGCTTTTGCCATTAGACGAATGTGGAGCGGCTGGAATCGAAGTCATGCCAAGGGCCTCGCTGTACCCGGTGAAAAAGGTGATCGGTTTCGACGAAAACCTGCTGAAGGCCGTCGACGCTTGGCGGCGCGGCCGGACACCGATCCCGACCGTGTCGGACGCCATTAGGCAGATCCTCGGCAAACACCTGCGCCAGAAGGGCTACCTCCCCAAAAGCAAGTCCGGCGACAGCCCGCGGGCGAGCTGAACGCACTCCTCCTCTGGTCCGAGGCGGGCGGGACCGAAAGCTGGCCTTTCGGGCGAATTTGACTTATGGGGGGCGCGCCGAGCCACCCATCCGGCGAACGAGCCGCAGGTGCCATGACATTCGCCACCGACGTTGCCTCGGGCAAGACCCATACGGATGAGAACTTTCCGGTCGCCTCGCACCTGATTGCGGCGCGCCACCGTCCTGCGATCCTGGCCTTCTACAATTTCGTGCGTGCAGCCGACGATGTCGCCGACCACGCCACCCTGACCCGATCGGAAAAATTCGCCCACCTCGACCGGCTCGAAGCAAGCCTCCTCGGCCGCAGCGAGGCGGAGCCTGTAGCCGCGCCGCTTCGCGCCGTCCTGGCCGAGCGCAAGTTCTCACCCCGTCATGCGTTGGACCTGCTGGCGGCCTTTCGGCTCGATGTCACCAAAAACCGCACCGCCGACTGGGCGGAGCTCATCCATTATTGCAGCCTGTCCGCCATGCCGGTGGGTCGCTACGTGCTCGATGTGCACGGCGAATCCGAAAGCACCTGGCCCGCCTCAGACGCGGTTTGCGCGGCCTTGCAGATCATCAACCACCTGCAGGATTGCGGAAAGGACATCCGCGACCTCGATCGCGTTTACGTGCCTGACGACAGTCTTGCGGCGGCCGGGCTGACCGTGGAGGCGCTGCGCCAATCGAAGGCCTCCCCCGCACTGCGCCGCGTCCTGCGCGGCCTTGCGGTCCGCACCGGCCGTTTGCTTGAGGACGGTGCCGTCCTGCCCCGGCAGGTGGCGGATTTCAGGCTCAGCCTGGAGACCGCGGCGATCATCGGCCTGGCGAAACGGCTGACCAGAACCCTCGCCGACCACGATCCCCTGAGCGAGCCCGTGCACCACGACAAGCTGTCGTTCCTGGGCATCGCGGCCATGGCGGCGGTGTCGACGACGATGCGACGGGTGCTGCGCCGGCCGAGGGCGCACACGCCCGCCGAGGCCCGCAAGGCTTGAGCGCGGCGACGGGGGAAAGCATGGCGGGCGAGCAGGCCCAGAGCGCCGCCCGGCAGGCGTCGGGCAGTTCCTTTTATGCCGGCATGCGCATTCTGCCGCGCCCCCAACGCGAAGCCATGTATGCGGTCTATTCCTTCTGCCGGGCCGTGGACGACATCGCCGACGAAGGTGGCACACGACCCGAACGGCAGGAAGGCCTCGAGCGCTGGCGGGCCGAGATCGAGGCGCTCTATGCGGGCGCGCCGACGCCCGCGACCGCCGCCTTGGCCGAGCCGGTCAGGGCCTTCGGCCTCGAACAGCAGGAATTCCTTGCCATCATCGATGGCATGGCGATGGACGCCGGAGAGGACATCCGGGCACCCGACGAAGTCACGCTCGACCTTTATTGCGACCGGGTCGCAAGCGCGGTCGGGCGGCTATCGGTCAGGATTTTCGGAATCTCGTCCGCCAAGGGCGCCGATCTGGCACACCACCTCGGCCGGGCGCTGCAGAAGACCAACATCCTGCGCGATCTCGACGAGGACGCCGAGATGGGACGGCTTTATCTGCCGCGGGAAGCGTTGCGGGCGGCCGGCATCAGCGCCACCGAACCCAGCCTGGTGTTGGCTCACCCGGCGCTGGGCCGAGCCTGTGCGCCGCTGGTCACGCAGGCGCGGGCTCATTTCGAGGCCGCTGAGGCCATCATGGCGGGCGAGCCGCGCAAGACCACGCGGGCGCCGCGCCTGATGGCGGCGGTTTATCGCCAGGTTCTCGACGAGATCGCGCTGCAGGGTTTCGCTGCACCCCGGAGCCGCGTGCGGATCCCGAAACACAAGCTGCTGTTCGCGGTGCTGCGCCACGGCCTGTTCTGATGGCCGGCACCGTCCATGTCATCGGGGCCGGCCTGGCGGGGCTGGCCGCCGCACTGGCGCTCGACCCGCGGCGCCATCGCATCGTCCTGCACGAAGCGGCCCGGCACGCCGGCGGGCGTTGCCGCTCCTATTTCGACGCCGCGCTGGGCCAGGTCATCGACAACGGCAATCATCTCGTGCTGTCGGGCAACAGGGCGGTGCGGCAGCATCTCCGGGCCATCGGCGCGGAACATAGGCTGGCGGGGCCGCCCGAAGCGGTGTTCGATTTCGCCGATCTCGCCACGGGCGCCCGCTGGCGGTTGCGGCCCAATGCCGGGCCGCTGCCCTGGTGGATCTTCTCGAGCGCACGACGCGTGCCGGGCACGTGCTGGAACGACTATCTGGGTTTGGCGAAGCTGCTCCGGGCGCGCGACGGCGCCACCATCGCCGAGACCATGGCCTGCAACGGCCTGCTCTACGACCGTCTGTGGCATCCGTTTCTGGTGGCGGCACTGAATACCGACCCGAAAATCTCCTCGGCATCGCTCGCCGGCGCGGTGGTCCGCGAAACCCTGGCCAAGGGCGGTGCGGCGTGCCGGCCGCTGCTCGCGGTCGACGGCCTCGCGGAGGCCTTCGTCGATCCGGCGCTCGCAACCTTGCGGGGGCGCGGCGTCGATATCCTCTTCGACCATCGTTTGCGCGGCCTCGCCTTCGACGGCGACCGGGTGTCGACCCTCGACTTCGGCGATGATTCGGTGACGGTGGCTTCCGGCGATGCGGTGATCCTGGCCGTGACGGCGCCAATCGCGTCGACCCTCGTGCCGGATCTCGTGACGCCGAAAGCTTTCCGCTCCATCGTCAACGCGCATTTTCTGGCGCAGGCTCCGGCCGGCCATCCCCTCATCGTCGGGCTGATCAACAGCACCGCCGAATGGGTGTTCAGCTTTCCCGGCCGCCTTTCGGTGACGATCAGCGATGCCGACCGGTTCCTCGAAACGCCGCGCGAAGCCCTGGCCCCCCTGCTGTGGCGCGAAGTCGCCGCCGTGACCGGGCTCGATCCCGGCGCGCTGCCGCCCTGGCGCATCATCAAGGAGAAGCGCGCCACCTTCGCGGCCTTGCCCGAGGAGGATGCGCGACGCCCCGGCCCCGACACGCGCTGGGCCAACCTCAAGCTCGCCGGCGACTGGACCCAAACCGGCCTGCCCGCGACCATCGAAGGCGCCCTACGGTCAGGCAGGCGAGCGGCCGAGCGGATACCAGCCTAATCTTCGAGCGGGAAATAATCCTCGTTCCTGACCTGTTCCACGCTGACCTCTGGCAAGGGTGGGAACGAAGAGAGCGGAATCTTGACCTCCGTGGCTGGCAGTTTCCGAGCCTGAGCATAGGCCTTGAGAAAACAGTTCATCGATTCTGGGCTTGAGACCCGGATTTTCCTCGATTGCAGAGATGACGCCTGTGAGCGTCCCAAGCTCTCGATGACATAAGCTCGTCGGTTGTGGATGCCCACCGCCCGAGCATGATGCACGGGGCCGGTTGATCAGGAAGCCGACGGAGACGGAATGACCGTAAAAATTCGCAATTGCAAGCTCGTCCACGACGGTTGGCTCAAGCTGCACGTGGCCACGTTGTCGGGCGACGACGGCCAGGAATTCAAGCGCGAGATCGAGGATCACGGCCCGGCCGTGGCGGTGCTGCCCTACGATCCGGAACGGGGGACCGCGCTGCTGGTGCAGCTGCCCCGCGCTCCCGTGCTTTTTCGCGGCGAGGCATCGGACTTTCTGGAGGCCCCGGCAGGCATCCTGGACGACGGGGAGGATCCGGAACATGGCGCCAGGCGCGAAGCGTTCGAGGAGACGGGATTGGTGCTCCACGACCTCGAATTCGCGGGCAGCGTTTGGACGATGTGCGGAATTTCGACCGAGAGGATGGCGCTTTATCTCGCGCCCTACCGGGCCCTCGGCCGCACGGCGGACGGCGGAGGCCTCGCCGAGGAGCACGAGAACATCAGGGTCGTCGAAATCCCCCTTGCGGAGCTTGCCGCCCTGGCGGACCGCAATGCGCTTGCCGACATGAAAACCCTGGCGCTGCTGTCGACCCTGAGGGTCAGGCATCCGCGGCTGTTCTCAT
>JBBPYT010000080.1:0-7305 GCA_038199665.1 Hyphomicrobiales bacterium | reverse complement strand
GGGCTGACGAAGATGCGGTCGGCGTTGACGTCCCAGTCGAAGATGGTATCCCCCGAGCCCGTCAGCGCCAAGGCTTTCCGGTCGGAATCGGAAACCGCGCCGTGGCCGAGCCCACCGGCCGCAAATGCGTTCTGCATGATGGTGAAACCGATCAGCATGACGATCAGCACGAGTCCGCCCATCAGGGCCGGCGAGACCAGGTCGTTGCTGAGCGTGCCGGTCACGGTCAGACCCGCGGCGCCGACCCATACCAGCAGCAGGAACCACGTCGGGATCAGCATCACGGCCCGGTCGTAGCCGTGTGTCGAAAGATAGATAACCAGGATGAAGCCGACCACGGCTACGGTGGCCAGCATGATGCGAGCGACGCCGGCCGCGACCGGAGCGTCGAACAGCGCGAAACAGACAAGTGCAGCCAGGAAGACGAGCCAGGCAGCACCGATGTGGCCGTAGCGAACGTGCCACCGGTTGAGGTGAAGGTAGGCGAACAGGAAAACGAACAACGTGGCGGCCAGCACGGCTTCGGCCACCGACCGCGACAGGCGGTCGGTTTCGCCGCCGACGGTGAACAGCTTGTGCCAGAAGCCGAAATCGATGCAGACATAGCCGAGAACCGCCCAGGCGAGGGCAGCCGCGGCCGGGAAGATGACGGCTCCGCGGACCACGAAGACGATGGTCAGGAACAAGGCCAGCAGGCCCGCGATGCCGATGACGATGCCCTTGTAGAGACTGAGGCTCGTCGCTTGGTCCTTGTAGGCGTCCGGCGCCCAAAGATAGAGCTGCGGCAGGTTGGGCGTTCGGAGTTCGGCCACATAGGTGACCGTGGCGCCCGGGTCGAGCGTCACCCGGAATACATCCGCGTCCGAACTGTCCTGGGCTTCTGGCGGAAACCCCTGACTCGCCGTGATGGCGGAGAGTCGCGTGGCGCCGAGGTCGGGCCAGACCAGGCCGGAGCCCACCAGGCGGAAGTGCGGCGCGACGAGCAGGCGCTCGATCTGTTCGTCGGTGTCGTTCGT
Organism: Hyphomicrobiales bacterium; assembly: GCA_038199665.1. Taxonomy (GTDB): domain Bacteria; phylum Pseudomonadota; class Alphaproteobacteria; order Rhizobiales; family Beijerinckiaceae; genus Lichenihabitans. The sequence continues at coordinate 6,289 of JBBPYT010000080.1, read as the reverse complement.
CAGCGCGAAGACGATCCAGTTCGGCTTGGTGCCGGGCTGCTTGGCGCCGACCTCGATACGGCGAACGATGCCGTCCGTCCCGGGTGCAGTGGAGATCTGGATCCGGTCGCCCTGGCCGCTGAACCGTTCGACCACAGACGTCAGGTCGATGGCGGTACTGTCGGGCGAAACGCGAACCGCCTCGACGGCGCGAGCAGGCCCGCACAGCGCCAAACCGAACAAAGCGAAGGCGAGCAGACGAAGAAGACGGGGCACGGTATGGGGGTTTGATGGAACGCGAGTTCGAGAGGGCAGCCTCGCATGGCCTGCGGGCAGGCCCGTGGTCACGTTCGACTCCCGATGTGAATCACGATTGGTAAAGCGTGAGCGTGGCGAGCGCAAGGCGAGGCTCGGACTGAGCAATATACCCGGACTCGGCCGACGCGCCATGGGTGGCACCATCGGGGCTTTGTGCCCTAGGCCGGGTGATGAACTTCGGCCAAGCCGTAGACCGGGGTCGGGATGCCTTCCTGGCGAGCCTTGAGTTGCAGCGACAGATACAGCGAGTAATGGCGGGACTGGTGCAGGTTGCCGCCGTGGAACCATAGCGCATCCTGCCGCGTGGGCTTCCACATGTTGCGCAATTCGCCCTCCCAGGGACCCGGGTCCTTGGTCGTGCTTGAGCCGAGCCCCCAGCACTTGCCGACCTTGTCGGCCACGTCCTGCGAGATCAGCTCGGCGGCCCAGCCGTTCATCGAGCCGTAGCCGGTGGCATAAACGATGAGGTCTGCCGGGAGTTCGGTCCCGTCGCTCAAGACGACGCTGTGCTCCCTGATCGTCTTCACGTCGACGCCGCTCTTCAGCTTGATCCTGCCGTCGGCAACCAGTTCCGAGGCGCCGACATCGATGTAGTAGCCCGAACCACGCCGCAGATATTTCATGGTCAGGCCCGAATCGTCGTCGCCGAAGTCGAGCATGAAGCCGGCCCGGCGCAGCCGATCGTAGAACTCTGCATCGCGTTCCTGGATTTGCCGGCTCAGAGGCATCTGCACCTCGTGCATGATCCGATAGGGCACCGAGGCCCCGATCATGTCGGCCTTGTCGGTGGTGATCCCGGCGGCGAGCGCCTGCTCCGAATAAAGCGGGCCGAGCCCGAGTTCCATCAGCGATTCCGAGCGCGAAACGTGCGTGGAGGAGCGCTGCACCATAGTGACGTCGGCGCCGTGTTCCCAAAGATCGGCGCAGATGTCGTGGGCCGAATTGTTCGAGCCGATCACCACGGCTCGCTTGCCCCGGTAGGCCTCTCCGCCCGGATGCTGGCTCGAGTGATGCTGCTCGCCCTCGAACCTGTCCATGCCCGGGAAGCTCGGCATGCTGGGCACGCCCGACATGCCGGTCGCAAGCACCAATTGTTTCGGGCGGAGCGTCAGGGGCTGCCCGTCGCGGACCACGTCCACGGTCCACTCGCCATCGGAAGCGTCGTAGCGCGCGGCTTTGCACAGCGTCTTGGCCCAATAGCTGAGCTCCATCACCCTGCTGTAGATTTCGAGCCAGTCGGCGATCTTGTCCTTGGGGGCGAAGACCGGCCAATGGTCCGGGAAGGGCATATAGGGCATGTGGTCGTACCAGACCGGATCGTGCAGGCAGAGGGATTTGTAGCGCTTGCGCCACTGGTCGCCGGGGCGGTCGTGCTTGTCGATGATGAGGGTCGCCACCCCCAGCCGCTTTAGCCGCGCCCCGAGCGCCAGGCCGGCCTGGCCGCCGCCGACCACCAGGCAATAGGGCTGGCGCGTGGTGCCGAGTTCCGCCTCCTCCCTCTGCTTGCGCTCGAGCCATGAGCGTCGATCGGTGTGGGCGCCGTGTTCGACGCCTTTTTCGCGCGTGGGGCCGCGTTTCTCTTCGAAGCCTTTCAGTTCGACCATGGCGGTGAGCAGCGTCCAGCAAAGGTCGCCCTTCAGCCGGATGTGCCCGTTGCAGTGGGCCACCGCGGTTTCTAAGGTGAACCAGCCTTCCGTCACCCCGTCGGCCTCGGTGGCATCGGCTTCGATGCGCCAGATCCGGGGCTGGGTGTGGGGCAGGGTGGCGGCGAGCATGGCCGCGATTTCGCGGCGGCCTTCCATCGTCTTGATATTCCAGGTGAAGGCGATGAGGTCGCGCCAGTAACTGTCTTGGGCGAACATCGCCGAGGCGGCAGCACCGTCACCCCGTGCGAGGGTATCCTCGAAGCTTTTCAGCCATCGCGAAATCCGTTGCGCGGCGTCCGATGCGCTCATGAAGACCTCCCCCGGTGGTGCCGGCAGACGATGCCGTCTCGGGCTCGCCTCTGCTGATTTGGATCGGGAGTGTCGCGCGGGTTGCGCGGAGGGGCAAGGGCGGAGGCTGGCGCCAGGAGCGGACGAGGCTTGCAAGGCGAACCTGCGCCAGCGCGTCCCGCCCCACTCACCATCAGTCCGCGAGCGGTCCCGTCATGTCCTTCGGCCGGACCCACAGATCGAACTGTTCACCCGTCAGCCCGAGCCGTAGCGCGGCATCGCGCAGGCTGATGTCGTCGCGATAGGCGAGCAGGGAGATCTTGGCCGCCTTTTCGTAGCCGATGTGCGGGTTGAGGGCCGTCACGAGCATCAGCGAATGATCGAGGTTCTGCTGGATCCTCTTGGCATTGGGCTCGATGCCGCGCGCGCAGAAGCTGTCGAAAGCCCGAACCGCGTCCGCCATCAGCGAGATCGCCTCCAGGATGTTGTGCAGCATCACCGGCTTGAAGACGTTCAACTGGAAATTGCCTTGCGATCCGGCGAAGGCCACGGCGTGATCGTTGCCGAAGACCTGGACAGCCACCATGGTCAGTGCTTCGCACTGGGTGGGATTGATCTTGCCCGGCATGATGGACGAGCCCGGCTCGTTCTCTGGAATGGTCAACTCGCCTAGGCCGGCGCGCGGCCCACTCGAGTACCAGCGGACATCATTGGCGATCTTCATCAGCGCCCCGGCCATGACGCGCAAGGCGCCGCTGGCACCCACGATGGCATCGTGCGACGACAGAGCCGCAAATTTGTTGGGCGCCGTGACGAAGGGCTCGCCGGTTTCCCGCGCGATTTCGGCCGCCGCGACTTCCCCGAAGCGGGCGTGGGTGTTGATCCCGGTGCCGACCGCCGTTCCGCCGAGCGCGAGCGCATAGCAGGGAACGAGCGCTCGGCGAATGCCGTCGAGCGCCTCGTCGAGCTGCGCGACCCAGCCCGAAATGACCTGCTCGAGCGTGACGGGCGTCGCGTCCTGCAGATGCGTCCTGCCCACCATAATGATGCCGCCCGAGGCTTGCGCCTTGCCGGCGAAAGTATCGCGCAGGCTGGTGACGGCCGGGATCAGATGGCGTTCGATCTCCTCCACGGTCGCGATATGCATGACCGTCGGAAAAGCGTCGTTCGAGGATTGGCCGTGATTGACGTCGTCGTTGGGATCGATCGGCTTCTTGGAGCCGAGAACGCCTCCTGCGCGCTTGATCGCGAGATTGCCGATCACCTCGTTGGCGTTCATGTTGGTCTGCGTGCCCGAGCCGGTCTGGAACACCACGAGCGGGAACTCGCCGTCCCACTTGCCGTCGATGACCTCTTCGGCCGCTGCCACGATGAGGTCGACCTTCTCCTTCGGCAGGCGGCCGAGCCTGCCGTTGGTGATCGCGGCGCATTTCTTCAGGATGCCGAGCGCCCGGATCACCGGACGCCCCCAGCGGAAGCGTTCGACGCCGATCGGAAAGAACGTCAGCGAGCGCTGTGTCTGAGCTCCCCAAAGGTGATCGGCCGGGACCGCAACGTCGCCGAGGGAGTCCCGCTCGATCCGGACGTTGTCGCTGATACTGAGCGAAGGAGAGGTCATCGGTGGTGCCTTGTCGAGTCGGGCCGGGCAAATTCGGCGTGAGCTTTAGCTCCTAATGGCACGGCGATCCAGATGTCGCGCCGACCTCGTGCGAGTGGAACATGGTCTTGGCGCGGCAGCACGCGAACCAAAGGGTGTCCCCCGGCACGCACCGGGCGACTTCTCCTCGGCCGATCGGCAACGGACGGCCCATGACGCGGCCGGCGTTCAGCCGGACGGCACCGTCTTCGCCGCGGCCGGCTTATGTCGGTCGAGCTTGCGGATGGCGCCCCACGTGTCGGACTGGGCGATCATCTCGCGGATCGCCGCAATGCTCGCCGTCGCGTCGACGGGCGACAGATCGCGTCGGGCCACCGCCTCGGCCTCCGCGAACTTGCCTTCGAGAGCCAGCACCATGGCATAGTTCTGCCGCACCCGCATGTCCGCCCGCTCGCTCCCCGCCGCCTGCCGCAGCGTGTCCTCGGCAGCGGGTAGCTGTTTGGCAAGCGCGTAGGACAATCCGAGGTTCGACAGCACGGTGGGTTCGCCGGGCACGATCTTCAGCGCCGATTGGTAATAGCCGAGTGCCGCCGCGTGGTCGCCCATCTGGTCCGCCACCGTGCCCTGTGCCGACAGGATCGTCCAATCGGGGTGCTCGGGCGTATGGGCGCGCGCCAGCACGTCCGCCGCTTCCTTGAGACGCCCGGCATCGCCCAACGCCTTGCCATAAGCCGCCAGGATCTCGCGGTCGTAGGGATGCTTGATCGCCGCGCTTTCGAGCACCGCCGAGGCCTGGGCGTATTGAGTGAGGGCCCGCAAGGCCCGGGCGTAGTTGATCGCCGCGGTCCGGTCGCCGGGATCGGCATCGTGCTTGCGACCCCAATCGGCCGAGTAGGACCTGAGCGAGGCCTGGGACGAGGGCAGGGCAGGGGCGACCGGATCCGTGGCGTCGCCGTCCGTTACGCAGCCGCCGAGGGCGAGTGCCAGAACCAGAACCAGTCCCACGGTCTCGAGCTTGCCTGCAGCCCGCGGCTTTGCGGCCTGACCCGGGACGGAATATCGTTTCATCGAGGCGGTCGCCTTCCGAGGGCTTCGGGGTCGAACCGAGCAGGTTCCACGGGCGATAGACATAATTTGTTAACCGCTAACGGAGCGTTAACGCGGGCGAGCCAGCCCAGGGAGTCACGATGTCATCGTTCGCCGCGCCGTCGCCGGATGCAGTTCCGATCCAGGTGGTCAGCCAAACGGGCTGGCCCGGGGCCGCCGAGGGGCTTCCCGGGCGGGGCGCCGCCTTCGCAGAGGCGAGCGGGTTCGAAGCCAAACCGGGGCAGCTCTGCCTCCTACCCGGCAGCGACGGCGCGCTTGGCGCCGTGCTGTTCGGCGTGGAGGAGCCGGACGCGCGCGACCTCGATCCGTTGCTTCCCGGCAAGCTCGCCACCGCCTTGCCCAGGGGAACTTACCGCTTCGCTGGCGACCTGGCCCGCGCCGATCTGGCAGCCCTCTCCTGGCTGCTGTCCGGCTACCGGTTTGCGCGCTACAGGAAGCCGGCTCCCGACGGCGCGCGGCTTTGCGCTCCGGACGGCGTCGAAGCGGCACGGATCGAGCGCATCGCCCGCGGCATTTTTCTCGCCCGCGACCTCGTCAATACGCCGGCCAACGACCTCGGGCCGGAAGCGCTCGAAGCGGCCGCGCTGGCCGTCGCGGCGCGCTACGGCGCGACCACCCGGACGATCCGCGGCGAAAAGCTGGAGCGCCAGTTCCCGCTGATCCATGCCGTGGGCCAGGCCGCGGCCGAGGCGCCGCGCCTCGTCGAACTCACCTGGGGGCCGGCAGACGCGCCGAAAGCGACGCTCGTCGGCAAGGGTGTGACCTTCGATACGGGCGGGCTCGACATCAAGCCCGAATCCGCCATGGCGCTGATGAAGAAGGACATGGCGGGAGCCGCCACCGCGCTCGGCCTGGCCGACATGGTCATGGACGCCGGTCTCGAGCTGCACTTGCGCGTGCTGCTGCCGATCGTCGAGAATGCCATCTCGGCCCTGGCCTTCCGCCCGGGCGACATCTACAGGAGCCGCAAGGGCATCACGGTCGAGATCGGCAATACCGACGCCGAAGGCCGGCTGGTGCTGGCCGACGCGCTGGCGCTGGCCGATGAGGAGAAGCCCGAGCTGATCGCCGATTTCGCCACGCTGACCGGCGCGGCGCGCGTGGCGCTCGGGCAGGAATTGGCCGCGGCCTTTACCGACGACGACGCGTTGGCGGCAGAATTCGCCGCCGCAGGCCTCGCGGAATCCGATCCAAATTGGCGACTGCCGCTGTGGCGGCCCTACGAGACTTTGCTCGATTCCAAGGTCGCCGACACCAACAACGTCAGCACCGGCGGCCATGGCGGCGCGATCACTGCGGCGCTGTTCCTGCGCAAATTCGTCACCGCGAAGTCCTGGCTGCATCTCGATATCTT
>JBBPYT010000079.1:0-6017 GCA_038199665.1 Hyphomicrobiales bacterium | reverse complement strand
TGCCTCTTGCAATTTCCGCAGTCCACGGAAGTCGCTCGGCTTCACGGTCGCAGAGGCCTTGATCTTTATCCCGACCACGAAGCCGCGACGATCCTCGATCACGAGATCCACTTCCTCCTGTTCCTTGGTCCTGAAATGCGAAAAGGTCAGCCGTCGCTCCGCCCAGCTGGCGAGCTTCGTGGCCTCGGCTACGACGAAGCTTTCCAGTAAAGGCCCGAACCGAGTTCTGTCGGCGCGGATCTCTTCGGCATCCGCGCCGCGCAGGGTGGCCAGAAGCCCGGAGTCCACAAATTGAAGTTTCGGCGTCTTGACAAGACGGCTCAGATGGTTGGTCGACCATGGCGGCAGCGTTCGGACAAGGTACAGCCGTTCGAGAATGGAAATATATTTCTGCGCCGTCACGCCGGACAACGCCAAGGCCGCGCCGAAGCCCGAATGGTTGGTCAGTTGGCCCGCGTGTTCGGCCAGGACAGTGAGCAACCGCGGGAGCCGATCGAGATGGTCGATATTGGCGATGTCGCGCACGTCGCGATCCAGAATGAGCGACAAATAGCCGTCGAACCAAGCGCGTCGGCGGACCGGATTCGTCCGTTTGATGGCCTCGGGGTAGCCGCCGCGAAGCACGATGTCGACGAGGGCGTCCCCGGTAGCGGGATCCGCCGACGCCTCGATCCGGTCCCCCCCGAAGATTCGATCCAGAATTCGACCGGGTTTTCCAAGAATTTCGGCCTGCGCGAAAGGCAGCAAGGGGATGATCTCCATGCGGCCTGCCAGAGAATCGGCAATCGTCGGCAAAGTCAGCACGTTCGCCGATCCGGTCAGCAGAAATCGCCCCGGCTCCTGGTCCCGATCGACACTTTCCTTGATGGCCAGCATAAGCTCTGGGGCGCGTTGCACCTCATCGATGACGGCGCGCTTGAGGCCACGGACGAAACCGACGGGATCGCCCCGCGCTGCCTGGAGCGCCGCGGCGTCATCGAGCGTGACGTACGGGCGGGCCGGCCCCGTGAACTGGCGGGCAAGAGTCGTTTTTCCGGCTTGCCGAGGGCCGACAATCAGAACGACCCTCGTATCTTTCAAGGCCGCTTCGATCCGCGGATGGACATGGCGCGGAACGAGGCCCTCAATGAGCAATGGTCTATCGGACACCCGACCATCTTTAACTCAATCACCGACCGATCTAAAGTGAAAAGCCGTCTGAACTAAAGTGCCTCGGATCAAGGGAAGGAAAGCTGATGCTGCGCCGGCTCAATCACGTTGCCATCGCGGTGCCGGATCTCGCGACGGCCGTCGCGCGCTACCGGGGCACGCTGGGCGCCGAGGTCTCGGCGCCCCGGCTGCTGCCCGAACACGGGGTCACGGTGGTTTTCGTCGAATTGCCCGGCACCAAGGTCGAACTGCTGGAGCCGCTGGGCGAGAATTCGCCGATTGCCGGATTCCTGGCGCGCCATCCCGAGGGGGGCATGCACCACCTGTGCTACGAGGTCGAGGACATCGCCGCAGCGCGAGACCGTCTTAGGGCAGCGGGTCTGCGCGTGCTGGGCGACGGCGAACCGAAAATCGGCGCGCACGGCCGCCCGGTGCTGTTCCTGCACCCCAAAGACTGGGCCGGAACCTTGATCGAGCTCGAAGAGGTTTGACACGTCGGACCGTCGCACTCGCATGGCCGAGGCGCGATGGTTGAAGCTGCCGTTTTGGTTGGCGAACTATCATCCTGGAGCCGCCGCATGAGCGAGGTTGTACGTTGCACATTTGCCGACGGGATTGCCACGCTCGTCCTGGCCCGGCCGGACAAGCTGAATTCGCTCGACGAGGCGATGGTCGAGGGTCTGATCGAGGCGGCAGACCGCATCGACGACCACCCCTCCGTCCGGGTGGCGATCCTGACCGGAGACGGCAAGGCGTTTTGCGCCGGCGGCGACGTCGCGGCCTGGGGCGGGCTTTCGCCGCTCGATATGGGCCAGAGCTGGATCCGCAAAGGCCACCGGGCCTTCGATCGGCTGGCGCGCCTCAAGGTCCCGCTGATCGCGGCGATCAATGGCCACGCGCTCGGCGGTGGGCTCGAGCTCGCCGCCACGGCCGACTTCCGGCTTTGCGAAGCCCAGGCCAAACTGGGGCTCCCCGAAACCGGCATCGGCATGGTGCCGGGATGGTCGGGAACGCAGCGGCTCGTCGCCCGCTGCGGCGGCCAGGCGGTACGACGTCTGGCTCTGACCGGGGAAATCGTCAGCGCCGAGCAGGCGCTCTCCCTGGGTCTCGTCGACGAAGTCGTGCCGCAGGGCGAAGCCATGAGCGCGGCCCGGGCCTGGGCTGACCGGATCATGACGCGAGGTCCGGTCGCCAATGCGGTGGTCAAGCAATTGATCAATGCGGCCGAGAACGAAGATCGCGCCGCCTCCATCGAGATCCTGGCGGGCGCCCTCGTGTCGACCACGCAGGACCTCAAGGAAGGGGTCGCCGGATTCCGCGAGAAACGGCCGCCGGTGTTCAAGGGAAGCTGAAGGGAGGACCGGGCGCCCTATTCGGCCGCCTGCGGGGTGGTTGCTTGCGCCCTTTCGGCCGGCACGTAATTGAGAACCGGTCCCAGCCATCGCTCGACCTCCGCGACCGGCATGGCCTTGCGCGCCGCATAATCCTCGACCTGGTCCCGTTCGACCTTGGCGACGCCGAAATAATGCGCGTCGGGATGCGCCAGATAGAGGCCGGAAACCGATGAGCCGGGCCACATGGCATAGTTCTCGGTCAGCCGAACGCCGATCCGAGCCTCCGCGTCGAGCAGGCGGAACAGCGTGGCCTTCTCGGTGTGGTCGGGCTGGGCCGGGTAGCCAGGCGCCGGCCTGATGCCCCGATAAGGTTCCCCGATCAGGTCTTCGGGTCCGAAACCTTCGTCCGGCGCATAGGCCCAAAGCTCCTTGCGGACTTTCTGGTGCATGGCCTCGGCAAAGGCCTCCGCCATTCTGTCGGAGAGCGCCTTGACCATGATGGAGGAGTAGTCGTCGTTGGCGCGGGCGAACCGCGCCGCGATGGCCTCCTCCTCCATTCCGGCCGTGACCACGAAACCGCCGACATAGTCCGGCTTGCCGGTCTCGGCCGGGGCCACGAAGTCGCCGAGCGCCCGGCTGGGCCGCCCGGCCTGTTTGCTGAGCTGCTGGCGCAAAGTGAAGAAGGTGGCCAGCGTGTCGCGGCGGCTGTCGTCCGTATAGAGCCGGATATCGTCGCCGACCGCATTGGCGCGCCAGAATCCGACCACGGCTTTCGGCGCGAACCAGCGCTCTTCGACGATGCGCGCCAGCATGGCCCGGGCATCGTCGAACAGCTGCCGCGCCGCCGCCCCCTGGATTTCATGGTCGAGGATCGCCGGATACCGGCCCTTCAGCTCCCAAGTCTGGAAAAACGGCGTCCAGTCGATGTAGCGGGCAAGCTCCGCCAGATCGAAGCTTTCGAATACGCGGGTGCCGAGGAAGGTCGGCTGCGGCGGCTCATAATCGGCCCAATCGGGTCGATGTGCGTTGGCCCGCGCCTTGGCCAGCGGCAGCCGCTGCTTGTCGGCCTCGCCGCGCGCGTGGGCTTCGGCAACCTTGCGGTATTCGGCCCTGGTGCGCGCGACGAAATCGCCCCGCCCCTCGGGCGACAGCAGGCTCGACACAACGCCGACGGCGCGGCTCGCGTCCGTCACATAGACGGCCTGGCCGCCACGATAGCGCGGATGCACCTTGACCGCGGTATGGACCCGGCTCGTGGTTGCGCCCCCGATCAGCAGGGGAATGTCGAAGCCCTCGCGCTCCATTTCGGTTGCGACATGCACCATCTCGTCGAGCGAGGGCGTGATCAGGCCGGATAGGCCAATGATGTCCACCTGCCGCTCCCGTGCCGCTTGCAGAATCTTGGCCGCCGGAACCATCACGCCGAGGTCGATTATTTCGTAGTTGTTGCAGGCCAGGACGACGCCGACGATATTCTTGCCGATGTCATGCACATCCCCCTTGACGGTCGCCATCAGGATGCGACCCGCGGAGCTGCGACCTTCATCGCCGGTCGCGGCTTTCTCGGCTTCCATGTAGGGCAGCAGCAAAGCGACGGCCTGCTTCATGACGCGCGCTGATTTGACGACCTGCGGCAGGAACATCTTGCCCGCGCCGAAGAGGTCCCCGACGATGTTCATGCCGGCCATCAGCGGCCCCTCGATGACGTGCAGGGGGCGCTCGGCCGCGCGCCGCGCTTCCTCGACATCGGGGTCGATATATTCGGTGATGCCGTTGACCAGTGCGTGGCCAAGGCGCTTGTCGACCGACCACTCGCGCCAGCCAAGATCCTGGACCTTGCCTTCTTTGGCGCCCGCGCCGCGAAACCGGCCGGCGACCGCGAGCAGCCGCTCCGTGCCATCCTGTCGCCGGTTGAGCACCACGTCCTCGCAGGCGTCGCGCAGCTCGGGGTCGATGCTCTCGTAAACCTCGAGCTGGCCGGCATTGACGATGCCCATATCCATGCCGGCCTGGATGGCGTGGTAGAGGAACACCGCGTGCATGGCCTCGCGCACCGCTTCGTTTCCGCGGAACGAGAAGGACAGGTTCGACACGCCGCCCGAAACATGGGCATGGGGCAGGGTGGCACGGATCCGCCGTGTCGCCTCGATGAAGGCGACCCCATAGCCGTTGTGTTCCTCGATGCCGGTGGCGATCGCGAAGATGTTGGGGTCGAAGACGATGTCCTCGGGCGGGAAACGCGCCTGTTCGACCAGCAGCCGATACGCGCGCCGGCAGATCTCGATCTTGCGTTCGAGCGTATCGGCCTGACCTTGCTCGTCGAAGGCCATTACCACCACCGCGGCTCCGTAGGCACGCACCAGCCTCGCCTGCTTCAGGAAGGCCGCCTCGCCCTCCTTCATGGAAATCGAGTTCACCAGCGGCTTGCCCTGCACGCATTTCAGGCCGGCCTCGATGATCGAGAACTTGGACGAGTCGATCATCACCGGCACGCGGGCGATGTCGGGCTCGGCCGCAACGAGGTTCAGGAACTCGACCATGGCCTTTTCGGAATCGATCAGGCCTTCGTCCATGTTGACGTCGATGATCTGGGCGCCGTTGGCCACCTGGTCGCGCGCGACCTCCAAGGCCGCGGCGAGATCGCCCTCCTTGATCAGCTTGCGGAAGCGGGCCGACCCGGTGACATTGGTGCGCTCCCCCACATTGACGAAGGGAATGTCCTTCGTCAGCGTGAACGGCTCGAGGCCCGATAGCCGCATCACGGGAGCGGCTTCGGGCACCCTGCGCGGCGGCTTGCCGAGCACGGCTTCGGCGATGGCCCGAATGTGCTCGGGCGTCGAACCGCAACAGCCGCCGACGACATTGACGAGACCTTCGTCGGCAAAGCCGGCGATCTGAACCGCCATCTGCTCGGCGCTTTCGTCGTATTGACCGAACTCGTTGGGCAGGCCCGCATTCGGATAAGCGCAGACGAAAGTGTCGGCTGCGGCCGCGATCTCGGCCAGATGGCTCCGCATGGCGGTGGCGCCGAGCGCGCAGTTCAGCCCGATGGTGAAGGGCCGGGCGTGGCGCAGCGAGTGCCAGAAGGCGGTCGGGGTCTGGCCCGACAGGGTGCGGCCGGACAGATCCGTGATCGTCCCCGAGATCATCACCGGCAGGCGTACCCCCCGCTGCGCGAAAATCTCCTCGACGGCGAAGACCGCCGCCTTGGCGTTCAACGTATCGAAAATGGTTTCAATCAGGATGAGGTCGACGCCGCCGTCGAGCAGCCCCCGGAGCTGTTCCGCATAAGCGAGGCGCAGGTCGTCGAACGTCACGGCCCGATAGCCGGGATCGTTGACGTCGGGCGAGATCGAAGCCGTGCGATTGGTCGGCCCCAAGGCTCCGGCGACGAACCGGCGGCGGCCGTCTTGGCGCTCCGCCTTGAGAGCGGCGCGACGGGCAAGCCGCGCCCCATCCCGGTTGAGCTCGTAGACGACCGCCTGCATGCCGTAGTCGGCCTGGGCGATGGAGGTGGATGAAAAGGTGTTGGTT
>JBBPYT010000078.1:0-7567 GCA_038199665.1 Hyphomicrobiales bacterium | reverse complement strand
GGGTCGTCGTCGATCACGAGTACGACGCTGCGTTCGCCCGCGGGCAGTTCGGTCGCAACTGCAGGCAGCTCCTCGGGCAACCGGAGTTCCGGCATGGTGGCCGGCAGCCGGATCGTGAACGTCGTCCCGGTGCCGAAGGTGCTTTCCACCTGGATATCGCCGCCGAGCAGGCGGGAAAAGGCACGGGTGATGGCCAGACCGAGCCCGGTGCCGCCGAACTTGCGTGTCGTGGTTTCGTCGGCCTGGGCGAAGCGCTGGAAAAGCCGGTTCAACTGTTCCGGGGTCATGCCGATACCCGTGTCGGTGACCCTGAACACCAGGGTGGCTTTCGGTCCCTCGCCGCCTTCCCGCCGCGCCTCGAGCGTGATGCGTCCCCCTTCGGTGAACTTGGATGCATTGCTGAGCAGATTGAACAGGCACTGGCGGAGCTTCACCACGTCTGTGTGCATGCCGCCGAGCCCATCGCCCAGTTGGATCTCGAGCTGGTTGTTCTTCTGCTGGACGAGCGAATCGACCGTCGATGCCACTTCGCCCACCAGAGTCGCGACATCGACGTCTTCCGCAAAAGTATCCATGCGGTTGGCTTCGATCTTCGACAAGTCGAGAACGTCATTGATCAAACTGAGAAGATGGCGGGCATTGGATTTGATCTTGCCGAGATCGTTCATCAGGCCCGTCTGTCCCAGATCCTCGACCTCCTCCTCCATCATCTCGCTGTAGCCGATGACGGCTGACAGGGGGGTACGGAGTTCGTGGCTCATATTGGCCAGGAACACGCTCTTGGCGCGGTTGGCGGCCTCGGCCGCATCCTTGGCGGCCGCCAGTTCCAGCTCCGCGGTCTTGCGATCAGTGATGTCGGTATGCATGCCGACCCATTCGCGTACCTCCTCGTCCTCGTCGAGGATCGGCACGGCCCTCACCACCATGTGACGCCATTCGCCGTCGGCCCGGCGGAGCTGATATTCGTCCGCATAAGGGCTTTTGGTCTTGACCGCCTCGGCCCAAGCCTCGCTGGTGCGGCCGCGGTCGTCGGGATGAACGGCGGCGAGGAAACCTAACGCCCGCGAGGCTTCTTCGTCCTGGCCGGTGAACTCGGCCCATTCGGCTTGCGGTTTATCGAATTCGCCCGCCGCGTTGGTGGTCCAGACGACGGCGGCACTGGCTTCCGTCAACGTCCGGAAACGCTCTTCGCTTTCCCGCAGCCATCGCTCCGTGCGCTTGCGGGCCGTAATGTCGGACACCACCATGCCGGCTCCTTCCACGCGCTCGCGACCATCGACGGACCGCAACGGGTAGAAGCTGACCTGGTAATCGCGCACCTGATCCCGGCGTAGATTGCTGCCGGCCTGGATCTCGACATTGGGCATTGGCCGACCGCCTTCGACGACCTGGCGCAGCCTCGGTTCAAGCGCCTCGCGCATATGCGGCACGACATCCCATATGCTGACCCCGACCTCGGCACTCAACGCACGGTCGCTCATGGTCGAAAGGGCTCGGTTCATGTGCCGCACGCTCAGGGATTGATCCAGGAACCCGAGCCCGACCGGCGCGTTCTCGAGCACGCCCTCGAGCAGGGCGCTGCTGGCCCGCTGTTCCCGCCGGCGACGACCCGCCAGTTGCGCCAGCAATGCGAACGACCCCAGCAACGTGCCGAGCGAAACGATCGCAAACGGCCAGACCAGCACGCGATCCCGCCGGTGAATTCGGTCGATTCGCGCGTCGGCCGCCGCCTGCTCCTGGGCCACGAATTCGCGGGCCCGATCCATGGCAGCCTTGCCGGTCCCCGTCCTGATGTGCCCGACCGCCGCATCCGGTCCGGAGGTCCGGTAGGCCAAGATGGCTTCAGCAGCGCTGTCGCGTCGCTCGGCAACGGCTCGGCGCAACCTGTCTACGTCGACACCGGACCCCTGCAGAGCTCGCAGATCCTCATCGAGTTTCGGCAGAGCGGCCCGGTAGGGGTTGAGGTACTCGTCCTGACCGCTCAACAGAAACCCGCGTTGGCCGGTTTCGAGGTCCTTGAGCGAGGACAGGAGCCGTTCGAGCCCGATGATCGTCGCCCGTTCCCGATCCACGGCGAGGCTCCACAGGCGGAACTCGGCCCCCGCCCAAATCCCGCTTGCCAGCGCCACCAGGAGCAGCCCCCCTGCCATGAGTGCGAAGCGGCTCCACCGACCGCTGCGCTTCGCGGCGGGGCTCTCATCCTCCTGGGCAGCGGTACCGTTGTGCATGGGGACCTCGCGGGTTCCGTCAGTCGATCATTCTCATCGACTCTATAGCGAAATCTCCGCCGAGCGTCACCGGGCCGGGGCAAGTGCCGAAGTGGCGAGACAGCAATCGCAGAGCGGAGCCGCGTTCCCTCCTCGACCGGGCCGGGCAAACCAAGCACGCAGGCCTGGACACCGCCTATTCGTTGACACGCTCCATGGCGCGCCGGAACGCCGCTTCGATCCGGTCTCGCGCCGCGTGTCGCCCGTCGCGCACCACGGCCTTGCCCCCGGCGTAGACGGTCCGGACCGGCGAGCCCTGCGCGGCAAAGATCCAACTGTCCAGAACGGCATCGTGGCGTCGCCCGAAAAGCGCTACGTCGTGGCCCTCAAGCACCACGAGATCGGCCCGCGATCCTGGAGCGATCGCGGGCTGCGGCAGACCCAAGGCGCGCGCCCCGCCGGTCGCCACCGCATCGAAGAGATGGCGCCCGACCGAACCGCCGGGGGGCGCCAAGCGGTTGCGGGCGCGGTCGCGCAGGCGCTGGCTGTATTCGAGCGTACGCAGTTCCGCCGCAAGGGAGATCAGCACGTTCGAGTCGCTGCCGACTCCATAACTCCCTCCCGCAGCATCATAGTCGGTTGCCGGGAAAGTGCCGTCGCCGAGGTCGCTTTCGGTCACTGGACACAGGCCGGCGACGGCGCCCGAGCGCGCCAGTCGCGTCGTTTCCTCCGGCGTCATGTGGGTGGCATGGACCAGGCACCAGCGCGGGTCGACTGGCGCATTGTCGAGCAGCCATTCGACCGGGCGGGCGCCGGTGGCGGCCAGGCAGTCTTCGACCTCGCGAATCTGCTCGGCGATGTGGATGTGGATCGGCCCGCCGGGGAACCCGGCCACCAGGGCGGCGATCTCCTCGCCGGTGGCGGCGCGCAGCGAGTGCGGCGCGATCCCGACTTGGCCGAAGGGCAGGCGGCGGGCGGCCCGTTCCGCGCCTTCGACGATCCGGGCGTAAAGGTCGAGCGAGGTGACGAAACGCCGCTGTCCCGGGGCTGGCGCCGCTCCGCCGAACCCGCCATGGGCATAGAAGACCGGCAGGATCGTGAGGCCGATGCCGGTCGCGGCGGCCGCCGCCGCGATCCGTTGCACCAGTTCCGCCGGATCGTCGTAGGGCCGGCCGTCGGGCTGATGGTGCAAGTAGTGAAACTCGGCCACGCCGGTGAAGCCGCTTTCCAGCATTTCGATGAAGGCCAGCGCCGCAACGGCCTCCACATGCTCCGGCGAAAGACGGCCCGAGAAGCGATACATTTCCTCCCGCCAGGTCCAAAAATGGTCGTCGCCCTGCCCGCGTCGCTCGGTCAATCCCGCAAAGCCCCGCTGGAAGGTGTGGCTGTGAAGATTGCCGACCCCTGGCACGGCGATGCCGCCGACCGGCTCGGCGCCGGTCCTCGCAGCAGGTGCAACGTCGGCCGCCACGGCCGCAACCACGCCGCCGACGATCTCCACGAGGACATTGTCACGCCATCCGGTGGGTGTCAGGGCGGCATCGAAAAACAGCTTGTGCATGGCGATGGTCCGGGCCGACATAGGATGGACGGTTGCGACGCCGTCGATGGAACGAAGCCAACATCGCGGGAGCGGGCGTGTCGGACAAGAGCCGTATCGATCGGGTGTGGCGGCATGCGCGCCTTGCGACGCTCGATCCGCACCGGGCCGGGCTGGGGATCATCGAGGACGGTGCCATCGCGGCCCGCGACGGGCGCATCGTTTTCGTCGGTCGCGACCAGGATCTGCCCGGCGGTCTCGACGTCGATGTCGCGCTCGATTGCGCCGGTCGCCTGATCACGCCCGGGCTCGTCGACTGCCATACGCATCTCGTGTTCGGCGGCAACCGTGCCAACGAGTTCGAGATGCGCCTGAATGGGGCCAGCTACCGCGAGATCGCGGAAGCGGGCGGCGGCATCCTATCGAGCGTCAGGGCGACGCGGGCCGCGAGCCAAGCGGACCTTGTGGCCGGCGCCCTGCCCCGCCTTGATGCGCTGATCGCCGAAGGCGTCACGACCTTGGAAATCAAGTCGGGCTACGGACTCGACCACGACACGGAGGCGCGGATGCTCCGCGCCGCGCGCGAACTTGCCAGGATGAGAGCCGTGACCATCCGGACGTCCTTTCTCGGGGCGCATGCGCTGCCTCCCGAGGCATACAGCAAGGACGAGTACGTCGATCTGATATGCCGCGACACCCTGCCGAAATTGGCCCGAGAGGGCCTGCTCGACGCCGTCGATGCATTCTGCGAGACCATCGCCTTCTCGCCCCAACAATGCTCCGTTGTGTTCGAAGCTGCGGCGCGCCTCCGATTGCCGGTGAAGCTGCACGCGGATCAATTGACCAACTCCGGCGGCGCCAAGCTCGCCGCCGACTGCGCCGCGCTTTCGGCCGACCACCTCGAATTCGCCGACGAGGCAGGTGCCGCCGCCATGGGCCGCTCCGGCACGGTCGCGGTTCTGCTGCCGGGGGCCTATTATTTCCTGCGCGAGACGCAGGCGCCGCCGATCGCTCATTTCCGGCGGCATGGCGTCCCCATGGCGGTCGCGACCGACTGCAATCCGGGCTCCTCGCCCCTCACCTCGCTGCTCCTGGCCGCCAACATGGCCGCCACGCTGTTCCGCATGACGATCGACGAATGCCTGGCCGGGATCACGCGCGAGGCCGCGCGCGCGCTCGGCCTGATCGGGGAGGTCGGCACCCTCGAGTCCGGGAAATGGTGCGACCTCGCGATCTGGGAAGCCGAAAGCCCCGCCGAGCTCGTCTATCGGATGGGGTTCAATCCGCTGCATGCGCGCATCCGGAGGGGTCAGTGACCGACAACCTCCCGTGGCTGACCGTTCGGCGCGGGACAGCCCCGCTTCTGGTCAGCATTCCGCACACCGGGCTGGCCATCCCTCCCGAAATCGAAGGCCGACTCGTGTCGCCATGGCTGGCCCGCAAGGACGCCGACTGGTGGATCGACCGGCTCTACGACTTCGCGACCGGCCTCGGCGCGACGCTCGTGCACACCGCCGTGTCGCGCACCGTCATCGACGTCAACCGCGACCCGTCCGGAGCGACGCTCTACCCGGGCCAGGCCACAACCGAGCTCTGCCCCACGAGCACCTTCGACGGCGAGCCGCTGTATCGGGCCGGCCGCGAGCCGGCAGCCGCCGCGATCGACGAACGAAGGCACACGTATTTCGAGTCCTACCATGCGGCACTGGCCGGCGAGATCACACGGCTCGCGGCCGAACACGAGCGGATCATCGTCTACGACTGCCACTCGATCCGCTCCTCCGTTCCGCGGCTGTTCGAGGGCCTGCTGCCGGTGTTCAGTATCGGCACCAACAGCGGCGCTTCGTGCGATGAAGACCTCACGAGGCGCGTCGAAGCTTTATGCGACGCCGCCGGCCAGTCCCGCGTCACCAACGGCCGGTTCAAAGGCGGGTACATCACGCGGCGCTACGGCAATCCGGCGGGGGGCGTCCACGCCATCCAGATGGAACTCGCCTGCCGCGGCTACATGCGCGAGGTCCCTGGCCCCGTGTCCGAGGCCGACTGGCCACCGCCCTACGACGCGGCCTTCGCCGCGCCGCTC
This sequence comes from Hyphomicrobiales bacterium, assembly GCA_038199665.1. Lineage (GTDB taxonomy): Bacteria > Pseudomonadota > Alphaproteobacteria > Rhizobiales > Beijerinckiaceae > Lichenihabitans. Next base: position 1,737 of record JBBPYT010000078.1, on the reverse strand, counting down.
CGGGCCGTGCTGCGAGGCATCCTCGAAGCGGCACTCGCCTTCGCGAGCTCTTGACCGGGGCCCGCCCGAACAAGCGTCCCGACCTGCGCGTGGCACTCCGATTCATCGCAAACTGGGGAGTTGTCATGTGGCTCGGTCTCGCCGCGTCGATGGCCGCCCTTGGCGCATTCGGCAGGAACGCTTCCCTCAATGGCGCGATTGGCGCGGTTGCCCGATCCACTACCCCCGCCCGCTCCGAAGAGCGCCAGTAAGAAGGCGCAAAAAGTGTGACTATCGCAATAACTCACACCAAAAATCGGGCCACGCCATGATGCCTCTTGGGCGTAGCGAAGCAGGTAAACACCCGCGATATGGTGATGGTGGCCGGCTTCGCCGTGCTGACGACGGCGCTGCAGATTCATTCGGTGGAAGCGCGCCACGCCGCCGAAGTGCGGCGGATCAGGCGCATGTTCGGCTGGGACGGCGCCTTCGATTCGCCGAAGACCAAGGCAGAGGTCCTGGCTGCGGCCGGACCCTTCATTGCCGGAGCGTGACATCCGTCGACTCGGGTCCGGACGCCCGCAATTCGAGCGTCCGGACGGTTTCGGTTGAGTCGGTAATCAACTAAGAGCGATCGCGTCTTCGCCGTCGGTGGTGTTCATGCGATCTTTCAATCCGGCCGGGTCGAGCGCCGGAGTTTTCCTTTATTCCCTCGGCGTCTTCCTCTTCGCCCTCAACGACGCCCTGGGTAAGTGGCTCGTCGCCGACTACAGCGTCGGCCAGCTCTTATTTCTCCGGACGGTCGGCGCCACGTTCGTGCTGTTTCCACTGATCTGGCGACATCGCGCCGGCGTGCGCATCGTCAGCCAATGGAGGTTGCACGTTGCCCGCATCCTCTGCATGGCCGCCGACACCTATTCGTTCTACTTCGCCACCAAAACGCTCCCACTCGCCGACGTGATGACGTTCTATCTGGCGGCGCCGCTCATCATCACCGCGCTTTCGATACCCTTGCTCGGCGAACGGGTCGGACTCTTCAGGTGGGGGGCCGTCATCGTGGGGTTCATCGGCGTCCTCATCGCGCTCCGGCCCACCGGGGCCGCGTTTTCGGGTTCGGCGCTGATCGCTCTCTTCGGCTCCGCGATGTTCGCGCTCGCGGTCACCATCACGCGCAAGCTCCGCGGTACGCATTGGCTGACGCTCGTCACCTGGCAGTTCGCCGGCGCGGGCATCATCGGCGCGGTGGCGGCTTCTGCCGCATGGGTGCAGCCAAGCCCCGCGGATCTGGTGCTGATGTTCCTGGTCGGGATCGTATCGATGGCCTGCTTCATCTGCATCACCAAGGCGCTTTCAATCGCTCCCGCGTCATTGCTGGCGCCGTTCCAGTATGCCTCAATCGTGTGGGCGGTGATTCTGGGCTGGCTGGTCTGGGGAGACTCTCCGAGCACCAGCATTCTGCTCGGCAGCGCGATCATCGTCGGGAGCGGCCTCGTGGTCTTCTATCGCGAGCGCCGGCGGGGATTGTCGGTGAGCGACCATGTCGAGCCGATCCCCTGAGCGATCCCTGCCATTGGGCGCGAGTCGTGAAGCCCACTTCCGTACCCATGAGGGGTCGACTGGTTGTCGCAACAGACGCTTCTGCCGTCTTCTCCTTCCCGCTGGCCGGCACCCTGCCGCTCGGCCTACCCTGGATTGACGCCAACTTCCGGCTCGATGCGCTCTCGGCGTTCTTCCTCGTCTGATCAATCTTGGAGCGGC
>JBBPYT010000077.1:0-15326 GCA_038199665.1 Hyphomicrobiales bacterium | reverse complement strand
GTGGCGGCCGATATTTACGCGGGCTACTTCGTCTTCGAGGGAACGGCCGCCAATACCCACGGCCGCTCGCCCTTCACCCTCGAGGCGCCGACCTCGGCCTGGGCCGCATCCTTGGCCAGCTTCGGCTGGCTGCGGCACCTGCGTGCCGCCGACACTTCGCTGGCCCGGGCCAATGCGCGCGTGCTCGTCGGCGACTGGATCAGCCAGGCCGGCAGGCCGAGGAACGTTCCGGCCTGGGCGCCGCAGGTCGTGTCGCGCCGCATTATGGCGTGGCTCAGCCAATCGCCGATCATCCTCGAAGGGGCCGACGGGGCGTTTTATCGCAAGTTCATGCGGAGCCTTGGCCGCCAAACCGCATATCTTCATCGTGCGCTGGGCAACGGTCTAGGTGGGGAGTCCCGTTTGTTCGCGGCCATCGCCCTGGCCGAGATGGGACTGTGCGCCGAGGGCTTCGGCAAACTTCAACGGCAAGCCACCCGCGTCCTCGTCGAGGAGATCGGCCGGCAGATCCTGGCCGATGGAGGGCACGTCAGCCGCGATCCCGGCATCCTGGTCGATCTGCTTCTCGACCTCCTCCCCCTGCGTCAGGCTTTCGCAGCCGGCGGGGCACCGGTGCCGCCACCGCTGTTGAACGCCATCGACCGGATGATGCCGATGGTCCGGACGTTTCGGCACGGCGACGGCGCTCTAGCCTTGTTCAACGGCATGGGCGTGACCATGCCGGAAGCACTGGCGACCGTGCTGGCCTATGACGATGCGCGCGGGCAGGCACTCACCAACGCCCCCTATTCCGGCTACCAGCGCCTGGAAGGCAACGCCGCCGTCGTCATCCTGGACGGGGGGCGGCCGCCTCCGGTCGATTTTTCGCATCGCGCCCATGCCGGCACTCTGGCGTTCGAATTTTCCGTCGGGCCGCAGCGCGTCTTCGTCAATTGCGGCGCCCCCGACACCAGCCAGACGGCGGCGCGCCAAGCCGCGCGGGCCACGGCGGCGCATTCGACCCTCGTGCTGGCCGACCGATCGTCGAGCCGTTTCGCCTCCGGGACGCGCTTCGGCCGCTGGCTCGGAGGCGTGCTTTTCGCAGGACCCGGCAGTGTTCCGGTCAGGCGCGCCGAAACCGGATCGGCCGTCATGCTGGAAGCGTCGCATGACGGTTACCTTTCGCGTTTCGGCTACATTCACCGGCGGCGGCTGGCGCTGGCCCGGAGCGGCGATCGCCTCGCCGGCGAAGACAGCCTCGTGCGCGACGAAGAGCAGCGACGCAAGAGGGCGGACCTTCCCTTCGCGGTCCGGTTTCACCTCCACCATGCGCTTCGGGTTCAGCTCATCCGCAACGGAACCGGTGCTGTTATTGCCTTTCCGACAGGGGACCTCTGGACGTTCGACGCCGGTGGACGCGCGATCGAGGTGGAAGAAAGCATCTATTTCGCGAGCCCCGAGGGGCCGAGGCGGATCGAGCAAATCGTCGTGCGCGGCCATGCCGGGGATGGAGCAAGCATCGCGTGGTCGTTGCGCAGAAGCGAAGCTGCGGTTCCGAACTGAGCGACCGATCGGGACGCGCACCATCGGTCGCGACCCCGGACGGCGCTCGTGCGACCCGGAGGCAGGACATGCCGGCTCCGACGTGCTAAGCGCGCGTCGTGACCACCGAGCCGACGGACTCCTGATGGCAAGCGATCTTCGCCGCATCGAACGCGCCCTGCTTTCGGTTGCCGACAAAACCGGGCTCGTCGACTTCGCCCGCGTGCTGCACGGGCGTGGCATAGGACTCGTCTCGACGGGAGGCACGCGCCAGGAACTCGTGGCCGCGGGGCTGCCGGCGCAGGATGTGGCGGACCTGACGGGGTTCCCCGAGCTCATGGACGGGCGGCTGAAGACCCTGCATCCCGTGGTGCACGGCGGCCTCCTGGCGAAGCGCGAAAATCCCACCCACGAAGCCGCCATGCTGGCCCATAACATCGCGCCGATCGACCTGTTGGTCGTGAACCTGTACCCATTCGAGGCGACCGTGCGGCGCGGCGCTTCGATCGAGGATTGCGTCGAGAACATCGACATCGGCGGCCCGGCGATGATCCGGGCCGCCGCGAAGAACCATGGCGATGTCGCGGTCGTGGTCGACATCGGAGACTACGACGCCATTCGGGGCGAACTGGAAAGCCACGACGGTGCCACCCGGGCCGTGTTCCGCCGTTCCCTGGCCTCGAAGGCCTTTGCGCGCACCGCCGCCTATGATGCCACCGTTGCGCTTTGGCTCGAGGATACCGGCAGCGAGGCCGGCTCGGCGCAATATCGGGCCTTCGGCGGGACGCTGCAGCAAGAGCTTCGTTACGGCGAAAACCCGCATCAGCGCGCCGGCTTCTATCGCACGCTGAACCGCCGTCCCGGCATCGGCGGTGCGCGGCAGTTCGGCGGCAAGCCGCTGTCCTACAACAATATCGGCGACGCCGATGCGGCGCTGGATCTGGTGGCCGAGTTCGACCCTGCCCGCGATGCGGCCGTCGCCATCGTCAAACATGCCAATCCTTGCGGTGTCGCCATCGGCCCCAACGCCATCGACGCTTATCGACGGGCACTGCGGTGCGACCCGGTTTCGGCCTTCGGCGGCGTGGTGGCCGTGAACCGGCCGCTCGATCGGGCGACTGCGGCCGAGATGGTGAAGGTCTTCACCGAAGCCATCGTGGCGCCTGAGGCCGACCCGGACGCCCGTGCCATCCTGGCCGGCAAGAAGAACCTTCGCCTGCTGCTGACCGGCGCTCTGCCGGATCCCCGCGCTCCGGGCCTTTCGTGGCGCGACGTTTCGGGCGGATTCCTGGTCCAGGATCGCGACACCGCCGACGTCGACGGCATGGACCTCAAGGTGGTGACGAAGCGAGCTCCGACCGGGGAAGAGCTCGCGGACCTTAGGTTCGGCTTTCGCGTCGTGAAGCATGTGAAGTCGAATGCCATCGTGTTGGCCAAGGGGGGCGCCAGCGTCGGGATCGGAGCGGGGCAGATGAGCCGCGTCGATGCGGTGCGGATCGCCGCCTGGAAAGCAGAGGATGCCGCCAGGTCGGCTGGCGAAACTCGCTCTTTCGCGCAAGGGGCCGTCGTCGCTTCCGATGCCTTCTTCCCGTTCCCTGACGGCGTGGAAGCCGCCGCTGCCGCAGGCGCGACCGCGGTGATCCAGCCGGGGGGCTCGCTTCGCGACGGCGACGCCATTGCGGCCGCCGATCGGGCCGGCCTTGCCATGGTGTTCACCGGCATCCGGCATTTCAGGCATTGAGGACCGCGGCGCGCCTGCTGTTTTGGCTGAGCCTGCTGGCCATCGGTTTCGTGACCCTTGCTCCCATCGAGTTCCGGCCCATCACGGAGTTGCCGCCTCAAATCGAGCGGTTCGGCGCCTTTCTGGCCATCACCGTCCCGCTGATGATCGGCTACCCGAGATATCGCCTGCTTGGCCTTGGCGCGCTGGTGATCGCGGCCGGCATGCTGGAGGTGTTCCAGAATTGGGTCCCGGGACGGCATGGCAGGCTGCACGATTTCGAGGCCAAGGCGGCCGGCGTCCTGGCCGGCGCCGTCTTGGGGCTGATGGGTGAGGCGCTGGTCCGGCTAAAACCGCGCAACCGGCATGGTGCTTCGAAGCGGTGATGCGGCGGGAGGTCGGACCCTTTGGGGCGGGGTCTTGAATGCGGGATGCGATCGAGCAGGATGCCCCCGTGCGAGTTTCCGACCGGCCCCCCCAGAGTTTCGTCGTAAAAACCCAAGCGACAGGGCGCCCGATGTGGCGCCGCAGCTCCAAAATGGAGATCGAGAGGTGAGAGGGCGGCAGCCTCATGCCGCCATGTACTGGCCTCCGTTGATGCTCAGTGTCGACCCGGTGATGTAGCCTGCCTCCTCGGAGGCCAAATAGGCCACGGCGCGAGCGACCTCCTCGGGCAGGCCGAGCCGGCCGAGCGGGATCTGCGGCAGAATCTTGGATTTGAGCACCTCGGGTGCGATGGCCTGTACCATCTCGGTGCCGATGTAGCCGGGACAGATGGCATTCACCGTGATGCCCTTGTTGGCGCTTTCCTGGGCCAGCGCTTTGACGAAGCCGAGATCGCCAGCCTTGGCGGCCGAATAGTTCACCTGTCCCATCTGGCCCTTCTGGCCGTTGACCGACGAGATGACGATGATGCGCCCCCAGTTGCGTGCCCGCATTCCGTCGATCGCCGGCCGGGTCACGTTGAACAGCGAATCGAGATTGGTGGTCAGGACCGCGCGCCATTGCTCCTTCGTCATCTTGTGGAAGAAGCCGTCGCGCGTGATGCCCGCATTGTTTACCAGAATGTCCACCGGCCCGACCTCGGCCTCGATCCTTTTGATGCCTTCGGCCGAAGCGTCGTAATCCCCCACGTCCCATTTGAAGGTCGGGATGGCGGTCTCGCTCTTGAACTTGGCCGCCGCCTCGTCATTGCCGCCGTAATTGGCCGCGACCGTGGCACCAGCAGCCTGAAGGGCCCGGCAGATGGCGGCCCCGATCCCGCGCGTTCCTCCCGTGACCAATGCGACACGTGCCATGGCGTTCCTCCTCCTCGACGTCTGGCGCCTTATAATGACGGTACAAACCATCATAGGCCGCGTTCGCCTGGCGGGTGCAAGTGAAATTGGCTGGGTTCAGTGCCATGGCGGGGCCGGCGCCGGCTGCGGAGATCGGGCAGAATCTATCCCCAGCGGCCCGCCGCCGCCTGATCCTCGTTTTTGGCTGCGACCCAATCCTCGGCGCTTTCGCCGGGATGCCGGTTGCGCTTCCAGAACGGCGCCCGCGTCTTCAAGAAATCCATGAGGAAGTCGGCAGCCGCGAAAGCCGCGGCCCGGTGGGCGGAGGCCGTGGCGACGAAGACGATGTTCTGGCCCGGCGGGATCTCGCCGAAGCGATGGATGACGCGGCAGGCTTGCAGCGGCCAGCGCGCTTCGGCTTCTGCCGCCACCCGCGCAATTTCGGCTTCGGCCATGCCCGGATAATGCTCGATTTCGAGGGCCGACAAAGTTCCGCCGTCGTCCCGGCAGAGGCCCGTGAAGGTCACGACCGCGCCGATGTCGGTCCGGCCGGCGCCGATCGCCGCGATTTCGGCCGCTATATCGAAGTCCTCGGCCTGAACCGACACGCGGGGCACGTTCAGCCGCCCGTCATCGGCGGAAAAAAGGCGATCTCCCGACCGCCCACGAACTCTGCCTCGTGCTTGGTGTGGACGTGATCGACGGCAGCCCGGATCACGGCAGGGTTTTCGAATGCGTATGCGTAATTCTCGCCGCGGCCGCTCAGCCAGCCGATGAGTTCACCCACGGTGCGAACGCCTGGAGGCGGCGCCAGATCCTCTTCGGCCGTGCCGATCCGCTCACGCACCCAGGCGAAATAAAGCGCTTTCAAAGTTCACTCCACCACCTGCTTGAATCCCGCCTTCATATAGTCCCAGCCGGTGTAGAGCGTAAGGATGGCGGCGATCCAAAGCAGGCCGAGCCCGATGGTGGTCGTGTCGGGGATCAGGATCTCGCCGGCCGGCCCGGCGACCAGAAAGCCGATGGCCACAAGCTGCAGCGTCGTCTTCCACTTGGCGACGGTGCTGACCGGCAGGGAGACGCGCAATTCGGCCAGGAACTCCCGCAGGCCGGAGACGAGGATTTCGCGGCACAAGATGACGATCGCCGCCCAGATCGACCATCCTGTGATGGTCCTGTCGGCCACGAGCATCAGAAGCGAGGCCGCCACCAGCAGCTTATCGGCGATGGGGTCCAGCATGCGGCCGAGCGAGGATTGCTGCGACCAGGCGCGAGCCAGGTATCCGTCGAAGAAATCGGTCACCCCCGCCAGGATGAAGACCGCGAGGGCCAGCCTCCTCAACCAGAATTCGTCCGGAGCGAACAAGCAGCCCACCACGACCGGTACGGCCGCGACGCGACCGTAGGTCAGAAGGTTGGGCAATTGCCATTGCCGCGCGCGCTCGGTGGTCGACAGGGCCATGCAATGAGGGAACATGGCGGACGTTGCCGCGTCAAGGGGAGGGAAGCGCCGAATCGGTCGACCCTTTGCTTCTTCCGAGCCTGTTCAGACACCGTGTTCCTTTGCGCTCGGAACCTGCCGGGCATCGTTGATGCCTGTCGTCCTACGGGAGACATCGCATGACCGACAATCAGGCAGCAGAACGCTGCATCGCGCTGGCGGCGCGCCATATAAACGCGAGCATCCGGGTACGATTCCCGACGACGTTCTGCTCCGAGGTATCAAGGGAGAACGGCTCGACGAACGCTATCGCCCACATTTGGAGGCCTTCTACGACGAGACCGATCTCACCATCTTGGCGGATCTCGTTCTGTCCGGAGCCGTCCGGTGGGCGGATCTGGCCCAAGGGGGCCCGAGAGACGCTGCGTCTCGGTCATGAAACAAGGACATGGCTCGATGAGCGCGCCGGCTTCCAGGTGGGCTGAATTGCTGGCAATCGCACTCCCGGCTCTCGACTACGTTTTCGGGCCTGGCGATCAGCCGATCTTGAATATCCTGGCTGATGAAGCTTCCGACGCCTTGCCCCGAACGATGCAATCGCTGGATTTCATAGGGCCGCAGGACGTTCGCCACACCGTCCTGCCGACACCGGCCTATGCGGGACTGCTCGATACCGCCCTCGAGCAGGCAAAGCTGGCCATCCGATCGGCCATCGACATCGCCGAAGGACGGCGGCCCAGGGTCGCGGAGGCGGGCTGAGTCCGCAACGGGTCACTCGAACGGGGGCTTAAGGCCGTTGCCTCGCGCGCGGTGGCGCACGGCTCGCATCACCCCGAAAAACCTTCCCAATTCTCGACCCGCAGCGTCTGTATTCGCTGGAATTCACGCATGTTCCGGGTCAGCAGGGTCGGTCCGCTGGCCAGAGCCTGACCGGCGATCAGCACGCCGTAGGGGGCAATCGGCGTACCCGCCGCCGCCAGATGAACACGGATTTCGCCGGCGCAGCGGGCGTCGTCCCGATCGAAACGCAGCGTTTCGAATTGCAGCGCCTCGACCAAGGCCAGATCTCCATGCGATGCCTCCAGCAGGATATGACGCTGATATATTCTCTCTTCCGGCCGGTCGCAAAGGACGTCAGATCAGCAATGATGCATGTCGCCGCAGCGGCTCACCCGCGCTTCTCGTTGAAGAAATCGTAGATGCGCCTGGCCGTCCCGGCGTTGATGCCAGGCACCTTTTCGAGGTCGGCGAGAGCGGCGCCTGAGATCGCCTTGGCGGTGCCGAATGCGTGGAGCAGGGCGCGCTTGCGCGCCGGACCCACGCCGCCGACCTCGTCGAGCGGGCTTTTCGCAATGTCCTTCTTGCGCCGGGCCCGATGCGTGCCGATGGCGAAGCGATGCGCCTCGTCGCGCAAGCGCTGGACGAAGTAGAGCGCGGGGTCGCGCTCGGCGAGTTTGAACGGCTCGCGCCCCGCCACGAAAAAGGTTTCGCGGCCCGCATTGCGGTCGGGTCCCTTGGCAATGCCGACCACCGCGACGCCGTGCGCGAACTCACCGTCCCCGAACAACATCGGTACGCCGAGTTCCGCCAAGGCGGCGCGGACCGCATCGAGCTGGCCCTTGCCGCCATCGATGAGCAGAAGGTCGGGCCAGGGCGAAGGCGCGTCCGGGGCGGCCGGGCTGATCCCGTCGCTCGCTTCGGCTCGGTCCGTCGATTCGGCCGGATTGCCGGCGAGAAGCGGATCCACGGCCTCGGGCGGCAGGTCCGCCTCGAGCAGCGGATCGCCTTCCCGGTGTTCCTCCTCGAGGCCGGCATCATCGTCTCTGGGAGGGCGACTTTCCTGCAAGAGGCGGCTGAAGCGCCGCCGCAGCATTTGCCGCATCATGCCATAGTCGTCGCCGGGCGTGACGTCCTTCATATTGAAGGTTCGGTAGTGGGCTTTCATGAAGCCCGACGCGCCCGCCACGATCATGGCCCCGACCGCGTTCGTCCCCATGATGTGCGAATTGTCGAAGACTTCGACCCGACGGATGGTTCTTGCGATGCCGAAAGCTGCCGCAAGGGCTGCCAGAAGCTTCTCCTGGCTGGCCGTTTCCGCCAGCTTGCGGCCGAGCGCTTGCCGCCCGTTCTGCGCCGCATGGTCGACGAGTTCGCGCTTCTCCCCGCGCTGCGGCACCGCGATCTCGATCGCGTGACGGGCGCGCCCGGCCAAGGCCTCGGCCAGGATGGCGCGATTCTCCACCTCGTGAGACAGCAGGATCAGACGCGGCGGCGGCTTGTCGAGATAAAATTGGATCAGGAAGCTGTCGAGCACCTCGCCCGCCGCAAGGCTCCGGTCGGCGCGCGGGTAATAGGTGCGGTTGCCCCAGTTCTGGTAGGTGCGAAAGAAGAAGACCTCGATGGCGAACTGCCCGGCCTCTTCGACGATGGCGAATACGTCGGCCTCCTCGACGCTCTTTGGGTTGATGCCCTGGGCGCCCTGGATGGCCGAGAGCGCCGCGATACGGTCTCGCAGCCGCGCGGCGCGCTCGAATTCCATCGTTTCCGCGGCTGCCACCATTTCGCCGGCCAGCCGGTCGCGCACGGCGCGACTCTTGCCGGTGAGAAAGTCGCGGGCTTCGCCGACGAGTTCCGCGTAGTCCTCCGGGCTCACCTCGCCCGTGCAGGGGGCCGAACAGCGCTTGATCTGGAACAGCAGGCAGGGACGCGTGCGATTGTCGTAATAGGAATCCGAGCACGAGCGCAGCAGGAAGGCGCGTTGCAGGGCATTCAGGGTGCGGTTGACCGCCCATACGCTGGCGAAAGGCCCGTAATAGTCGCCCTTGCGGTTGCGGGCGCCGCGATGCTTGGTGATCTGCGGTGCCTCGTGGTCGCCGGTGACCAGGATATACGGAAACGACTTGTCGTCCCGCATGACCACGTTGAAGCGGGGCCGCATCTGCTTGATGTAATTGGCTTCGAGGAGCAGCGCCTCGGTTTCCGTCTCGGTCGACACGAACACCATGGACGCCGTCAGCGAGATCATCTGGGCGATGCGGCGGGAGTGACCCGTCGGGCGCGTGTAGCTTGCGACCCGCTTCTTCAAGCTGCGGGCCTTGCCGACGTAAAGCACCTCGCCGTCGGCCGCGATCATGCGGTAGACGCCGGGACCCCTCGGCAGCGTCGCCCAATGCTTGCGGATGGCGGCCGCTCCTTGGCGAACGGAAGCAGGCGCGGCGCTCTCGTCGTCGAGGTGAAGATCGACGCCCGAAAATGCTTCCTCGTCGGCCGCCTCGGCGCCATCGGTCGGCAAGGCCTCGGGGCCGAGATCCGTCCGGTCGTCGTCGTTGGATCTGAGGCGCGTGCGAGTCATGCTGCGACTCTAATGGCCGAAGCGGGCGCGCGAAAGGCCGGGGCGTGACGGGCGCGCCCGCGTCAGCAGGATTCGCCGCTTCCCGCGGCTTGCCGCCGGCCCGGAAGGCGGCTACCTGAAACTCCAAAGTACCCGATGCGGTGACCCCATTCGGGTTTCGGCGATCCATTCGCTCGGTGCGCGCCCGATCCACTCCAGCCGACCCGTCGCATCGGAAGGTCGCTGCTGTCGTCGCAAGACGATCCACCACGCTTGCCGCGCGCTTGCACAAGACGGAGTTTACGGCATGGTATCCCTGGATCGTCGAACCATCGTGGCCGGCATCGCTGCCGGTGTCGCCGAGGTTCTCGCGGCGCCGCTGATGGCGCAAACGGCCGGAGAGCCGCCGGTGAATCGTTTCGGCTTCGAAGACGTCCTTAAACGCGCCCGCGAACTGGCGAGCGTTCCCTTCGAAGCCAACCCTCCGCCCTTGCCCGAAGCACTGGCGAAACTGGACTTCGACGGCTGGCGCGACATCCGTTTCCGGCGCGACAAGGCCTTGCTCGGGACCGAAGGTGGGCCGTTCCGCCTCGAAATGTTCCACCTGGGACACCTTTATCCGCGGCCGGTGACCGTCAACGTCATCCGCGAAGGCATCTCCACCCCGGTGCCCTATTCAACCAGCCTGTTCGATTACGGGCGCAACAAGATCGACAAGCCGCTGCCGCTCGACCTGGGGTTCGCCGGGTTCCGTCTGCTTTATCCGCTCAATCGGCCGGACGTTCTCGACGAAGTCAGCGCTTTCTTGGGGGCGAGTTATTTCCGCTTCCTGGGGCGCAAGCAACGCTACGGCATTTCGGCGCGCGGGCTCACGGTCGGCGCTGGCACCGAAGCGGAAGAGTTCCCATTCTTTCGCGAATTCTGGCTCGAAACGCCGGGGCCCGCGGCGGACCGCGTCACCATCTTCGGCCTGCTCGATGGCGCCTCGGTGACCGGCGCCTATCGGTTCGACCTCTACCCGGGCAACGACAGCGTTCTGGAGGTTTCAGCGACGATCTTTCCGCGTCGCGCGGCGACCAAGCTGGGGCTCGCACCTTTGACCTCGATGTTCTTCACTAGCCAGAATGACCGCCGGTTCTCGCACGATTTCAGGCCGGAACTGCACGATTCGGACGGGCTGCTGATGCATTCGGGCACCGGCGAGTGGATCTGGCGGCCGTTGCGCAACCCTGTAGGTCCGGAAGTCTCGACCTTCATCGACAAGGATATGCAGGGCTTCGGCCTGCTCCAGCGCGACCGCGTCTTTGAAGACTATCAGGATCTGGATCTCGCCTACGAATTGCGGCCGAGCTACTGGATCCAACCCAAAGGCAATTGGGGCGACGGCCGCGTGGACCTCGTCGAACTGCCGACGCTCGACGAAACCAACGACAATATCGTCGTCTATTGGGTGTCGAACGAGCCCGTCGAGGCCGGCAAATCGATCACCCTCGCCTATTCGATCACGGCAAGCCTCAACTTATCGCGGCTGTCGCCGGGCGGGCGCGTGCAGAAGACCTATCAGACGCAGGCCCGGGCGCTCGGTTCCAGCGAGGTGGTGGCGCCTGGCTCGCGGCGGTTCATCATCGATTTTTCGGGTGGTGACCTTGCCTATTTCACCGCCGATCCTTCGCTCGTCGCGGTGGTGCCGACCTCGACCAACGGGCGGATCATCCGGTCTTTCCTGGTGCCCAATCCCCATATCAACGGCTTCCGGGCCGGGATCGACGTCGAACTCGACCCTGGACAGTCGACGGATCTCCGAGCCTTTCTCAAGGCCGGCAACCGGGCGCTGACCGAAACGTGGACCTTCCCCTGGAAGGCGCCGTGAGGCGGCCTTCCGGGGGCAATCTGCTCAGCCCGCCTTCGACATCTGGGCCGCAGCCTCGTGCCCGGCCGCGAGTTCGGCGTCGGTGGCTTTCACCTTCATGAAGGCGGGCCGGGCATTCACCCGGTCGGTGTAGCTCCTGATCTCCGGCAGAGCGGGAACGAGGCCGAACATGGTGGTCCAGTTCAGGGCGGCGCCCCACAGCACATCGGCGGCCGTGAAGCGCTCGCCCAGAAGGTAAGGGCCGGTTTTCAGCTGATCGACCACGGTCTTGAGCATGGTGTCGTAGTCGCCATAGGGCATCATGGTGCGGCTGCCCGGCTCGCGCTTCAGCGCACGGTCGCAGACCGCCGGCTCGAAGGCCGAGCCGTAGTACACCATCCAGCGCAGGTAGGGGCCGCGCAGCGGGTCGCCGGTCGGCGGCGCGAGGGCCTTTTCCGGAAAGCGATCCGCCAGATAGATGAAAATCGCTCCCTGTTCGGTGATGAGCGCGTCCCCGTCCCTGATCGCCGGCACCTTGCCCATGGGATTGACGGCCAGATACTCGGGCCGGCGCTGTTCCCCCGCCTTCATGTTGACGAGATGCAGGTGGAACGGCGCGCCGAGTTCCTCGAGCAGAACCAGGGTGCCCGACGAGCGTGTTTGCGGCGAATGATAGAAGGTGACGTCCGGCATGCACTGTCTCTCCGATGAGCTTGATCGTGTCGTATGTCAGTGTTTCGCAGGTTGACCGCCCCGCGCTACCTCACGATGACGTTCTTGAACTGCCAGGGATCGTCACGGTCGAGATCCTCGGGGAACAAAATGCCGCGATTCTCCACCGGCGTCCAATCCGTATAGGCGCCGATGACCGGGCCGAGATAGGGGGTTTGGATCTCAAGGCAACGGCGGAAATCCATCTCATCCGCCTCGACGATGCCGGCAGCGGGATTTTCGATCGCCCAGACCATGCCGGCCAGCACGGCCGAGGTCACCTGCAGGCCTGTGGCATTCTGGTAGGGCGCGATGGCCCTCGTTTCCTCGATCGATAGCTGCGAGCCATACCAGTAGGCATTCTTGTCGTGGCCGTAGAGCAGCACGCCGAGTTCGTCGATGCCGTCGAGGATCTCGGTCTCGGTCAGGATATGCCAAGCCGGCTGTCGTTCCCATTGCCGGCCGGCCATCTCGTGCAGTGACAACACCGCATCGTCGGCCGGATGATAGGCATAGTGGCAGGTCGGGCGGTACACGGCCCGACCGCCCTCCTGTACCGTGTAATAATCGGCGATCGAGATCGCCTCGTTGTGCGTGACCAGGAAGCCATGCTGCGGGCCGGCGGTCGGCGTCCAGGAACGGACGCGCGTGCCGGCACCCGGCCGGGTGAGATAGATGGCGCAATCGGGGCCGAAATCGTGGCGGCGGCCTTCAGGCGGCATTTCCTTCTCGTGGGTGCCCCAGCCGAGTTCGGCGGGCTGCAGTCCTTCGGAAAGAAAGCCTTCGACCGACCAGGTGTTGACGAAGACGCCGCGCGGCTTCGGCGACTTGGCCCTCTGGGTGTCGCGCTCGGCGATGTGAATCCCCTTTACGCCGAGGGTTTGGGCGAGCCTGGCCCAGCCTTGGCGCGGCGCATCCTGGTCGACCGGAGCACCGTTCGCCTCGGCCAGGTTGACGAGGGCCTGCTTGACCAGCCAGGAGACCATGCCGGGATTGGCCCCGCAGGTCGTCACGGCAGTCGGACCACCGGGGGAGGCGCGGCGAACGTCGAGCATCGATTCCCGCAGCGCGTAATTCGAGCGTTGCGATACGGTCAGGCGCGTGTCGGTGTAATAGCCGGGCCAGGGCTCGACGCACGTATCGATGTAGAGGGCATCGATTTCCTTGCAAAAACGCACCAGCGCCACCGAGGACACATCGACCGACAGGTTGACCAGAAATCCCCGCCGACCGCCCGCGGTCAGCAAAGGCTTCAGGACGTCGACGTAGTTCTCGATGGTCAGAGCCTGATGCCGGAAGGCGATGCCGCGCTCGTCGAGCAGCGCCCGGTCGGCGTCGTCGGGCGCGATCACGGTCAGCTTGCTTTTGTTATGGCCGATATGGCGTTCGAGCAACGGCAGCGTGCCACGGCCGATCGAGCCGAAGCCGATCATCACGATTGGGCCGTCGAAACGCGCGTGCTGCGGCCAATCGGTCATCAAGAGCGTCCAGACACGGATGAGGGAAGGAGGGCGGGGCTATTTCCGGGCGTTAGAGCGGACCCTTCCTTCACGGTCAAGGGCGCGGGCACCGGCTTGGCCGGCGGCCCCGGCTGGAAACGACGCATCAATCACGCGCTATGGAAGGCGGCAGGGCTGTAGGTGCGCGAGAGGGCCTGTTTGAACGCGCGAGAACTTAGCCCCGCGGGCCGATCGTTGCCGGCCGCTAGGTTCAGGGAAGTTGGACTGGGCTCGATAAGGGGCCGGCTGGACAGCGGCGCTTCGTGATTGGCAGGATTCAAGCGGTCACGCCGCCAGCCGGAAGCTTGCGCGTCGGCGCGAACCTTCCCGCTCTCCCGTGGCGAGGACCCGGCCCGCAGCGCCCTGCAGCGCGCCGGGCACGAGTTCGATGCCCAGAAATCGGTCGAGGTTCATGGGTCCGGGCAGCACGAGATCCTTCACCGGCGTGCGGGTGAAGCCGAAACGGCCGTAATAGGGAGCGTCGCCGACCAGCATCACGCTCGCATGCCCGAGATTGCCGGCGCGAGCAAGCCCGTGCTCGACCAAGGCGCGCCCGAGGCCGGTCGCGCGATGCGACGCGTCGACCGCCAGCGGCCCCAGCAGCAGCGCGGCGCGGCCGCCCGCGGCGACGTGCCAGAACCGCAAAGTGCCGACGATGGTCGAGCCGACCGTCGCGACGAAACAGAGATCTTCGGCCGGCACACGACCTTCGCGCAGCCGCTCGCACGTCTTAGCGAAGCGCTCGAGGCCGAACGAGCGATCGAGCAGGGCGTCGCGCGCCAAGGCATCGCGCGGGAGCTCGTCCCGGATGTGGAAGGCTGCGTTGACCGGCCGCAGGGCCCGGCTCGCGTCGGTCGGGGCGGGCAAAAAGGCGGGGCGCAGCGAAGCGTCCATCGTCGTCATCCTTTCCGCATCAAGGAGGGGCGCGGCAGTCGCGTCGAACGTCTGCTGCCCAAGGAAGGTTCCCGTCCGGCGCGCCGCGAGGGCGCGCCGAAAGGCTCAGATCACGTAGGATTTGAGCGGCGGAAAGCCGTTGAAGCCCACCGCCGAGTAGGTCGTCGTATACGCGCCGGTGCCTTCGATCAGCACCTTCGAGCCGATCTCCAGGCTCACGGGAAGCAGATAGGGCTGCTTTTCGTAGAGTACGTCGACGCTGTCGCAGGTCGGTCCCGCGACGATGCAGGGCTCGACCGGGTCGCCGTCGAACTCGGTGCGAATCGGATAGCGAATCATCTCGTCCATGGTCTCGGCCAATCCGTTGAACTTGCCGATATCGAGATAGACCCAGCGCACCCGGTCGCTGTCCGCCTTCCTTGAAACCAGCACGACCTCGGCCTCGATGACCCCGGCGTTGCCGACCATGCCGCGGCCCGGCTCAATGATGGTTTCCGGGATGCGGTTGCCGAAGTGCTTGCGCAGGGCCCGGAAAATCGCCTGCCCGTAGATTTTCACGGCCGGAACGCTCTTGAGATACTTGGTCGGGAAGCCACCGCCGAGGTTGACCATCTGCAGGTTGATGCCGCGCTCGGCAAGGTCCCTGAAGATGGCCGCGCTCGCCTGCAAGGCGCCGTCCCACATGCGCGGGTTGCGCTGCTGCGAACCGACGTGGAAGGAGAGGCCGAAGGCGACGAGCCCGAGCCGATGCGCGTGTTCGAGCACACGTCCCGCCATGTCGGGGGCGCAGCCGAATTTGCGCGACAAGGGCCACTCGGCGCCGCTGCCGTCGCACAGGATGCGGCAGAACACCTTCGAGCCCGGGGCCGCCCGCGCGACCTTGTCGACCTCGGCTTCGCAATCGACGGCGAACAGCTGCACGCCGAGCGCGAAGGCGCGCGCGATGTCGCGCTCCTTCTTGATCGTGTTGCCGAAGGAGATGCGATCCGGGGTCGCACCGGTCGCCAGCACCTGCTCGATCTCCACCACGGACGCCGCATCGAAACAGGATCCCAGGCGGGCCAGCAGATCGAGCACCTCGGG
>JBBPYT010000076.1:0-25331 GCA_038199665.1 Hyphomicrobiales bacterium | reverse complement strand
GCCAGGCCGCGGTTAAGTTCTGCATCTTCCGGAGATAACACATCGTTCATCTCTGTCTTCCTTTGTTTCCATATCTAGGCTGCCTGTCTGAAGTTGATGAAATATAAATGCAGAAAATGTTAAATTCCATAAGGTTAAACCAAGCAAAAAACATAGAGTTTCGATTTAGTTACAAATTGTATATTTTTGTAGCGCATCTATCCTTAAGGCGTCCTTACGCGATTGACGTAAGTTTTAAACTTCTTTCACACCCGTGCACATTCGCGCTGCAGTCAGGGCATGAAAACCAGCAAGCCTCACATTCGCCTGAAGGGGCGTTTTGCTCGTCCGTTCACAATCGGTTCAGCCGAAAAGGAAGGTGATCGGGGACGGCGCACGAACGCGGAGGTCGGCGACGGCGCACGAACGCGGAGGTCGGCGATGAACAGACGAGACTTTCTTGCGGCTGCACTAGGCCTGACGACCGGGGTCGGCATCATGACCGCAACTCCACAATCGGCTCAGGCCCTGGCTCTTTCCCAGGAGAACCTGGTGCCCGGCCTGCTCGCCAGCGTCCCGGCCGCCCATCTTGAGAAAGCGTTCTGGGGTTGGCCCGGTGGCTGGGGCTGGCGCGGCGGCTGGGGTCGGCGCGGGGGCGGGGGCTGGGGCTGGCGCGGTCGATGGGGCGGTTGGGGTGGTTGGGGCTGGCGTCGGCAACGCTGGTGTTATTGGCATCCGCGGGCGTGCTAGCCCGCTAGCGCACGTCTGGTCAGATCAGCCAAACAGTTCAACAAAGCCCTCGCTCGGAGCGGGCTCGGTCCGGATCAGGCCAAACGGCCGAGTTCGGCCGCAGCCTGCATCTCCTGCCAGCGCTTGACCCTCCGATCCAAGGCTTCGGCATCCTGGCCCCATCGGGACTCTTGGAACTCCTCGTCGACGTGCGCAGCGCTCCAGGCCTCTTCGGCAGTCAGGCGAGTCCGCATCACCGCCAACGCGAGCAGGGCCGATCCGGTCAGGGTTGTCATCACGTTGAACGCGGTCAACCGGAATGGCGCACCCGGTCCGCCCCCGACGGCATCGGTCAAGGCCTGTTTGACGCGAGACAGGGTGCCGGGGGGCTGAGCGACATGCATCACACCCTCGGCCAGGATGAATCGTGCGCCGTACTGTTCCTTGACCCAGGCCAAAATCGGGTCCCATGCGCGGGCCTGAGCTACTACGAGCTGCTCCGGCTCACTGGCTCGATACAGAATGAGGTCGGCACCTGCGTAACTGACCCCCTCCTCCGACACGGCGTCCATATGCTCCGCAACCCCGTCGATCGCCACATTGGCAATCCGCGTGAGTGGCATCTTGATCGGGTCGATGATGTCGCGCACGGCATTCCATTCGGCAGCGACGGCCTGAGCGGCAGCACACGTCGACAACGCCAGAGCGCGCCGCGCCGGCGTTTTCGCCGGGCGCTCGTCGAGCAGGATTGCGTAGCTGCCGCCCTGCTCGACGACGTGCGCGGTTTCGAAGAACCGTTTCATCCGCGCCGGACCGGCGTTTCGCTGCGCTGCAAAGGCGGCCGAAATCCGTTCTTCGGAAAGTTTCGGACTGCCCGCCTGATCCATCATTCGCTTCACCTTACGAGTCCGGGGCGTTCTCGATCGGATCGAACTGCTTGCTGTCAAAGCCGAAAAGATCCCAGCTTTTCTGCATGTGGAGCGGCAAGGGCGCAGTGACATCGATCGATCCGCCGCGTGGATGCGGCAAAACGAGCCGGCGTGCCAGGAGGTGGAGTTTCTGTTCCACTTCGCTCGGCACCGCACGGGACGGGTCGAGCTTCTGCGCCGCCGGTTGGCTCGCGCGGCCGTATTTGGGATCGCCGATGATGGGATGGCCGATCGCTTCGGCATGAGCCCGCAGTTGATGCGTCCGCCCGGTGATGGGCTTCATGGACAGCCAGGCCAATCGCGGCAGAACCCGATCCACCGTTGCGAACAAGGTCACCGAATGCTGGGCGTTTTCCTCGCCGTGCCTGGCGACCCTCACCCGTTCGGCCGCGGCCCGGTCTGTCGTCCCGACCCCAGGGGCACGAGCATCGCCCATGGCGTCGCCCTTCGCCAGGAAAAGCGAAATGCGCCCCTGCGCCGGGCGGGGAACGCCTTCCACCAATGCCCAATAGACCTTTCGGGCCTGGCGGGAGCGGAAAATCTCCCCGAGTTCCGAAGCGATCCGCCGATTTCGTGCCACCAGGAGAACGCCCGAAGTGTCGCGATCCAGCCGATGCACGAGCAGCGGACGATTGCCTTGGGCGTCCCCAAGCGCTTCCAGCATGCCGTCGATGTGCCGCTTGGTGCCGGAGCCGCCCTGCACCGCAAGCCCATAAGGCTTGTTCAGGACGAGGAGGTCGCGGTCCTCGAAGAGGACCATGTCGGCAATGGCGCGGCGGTCTTCATCGGAGGGGGCGGCACGTTTGATCGCAGGAGCGGCCACCTCGTCCTGCCGCAACGGCGGCACGCGGACCTGCTGGCCTGCCGTGACCCGAGTCGACACTTTCGCGCGCGCGCCTTCGAGCCTGACCTGGCCGGTTCGCACGATCTTGTTCAGATGCGCCGCGTTCAGTCCGGGGTGCCGCCGCTTGAACCAGCGGTCGAGGCGCATACCGTCCTCGTCCTGGGACACGGTCAAGAATTCGACGCTCATCGGGGCACCTTAACGCGCAGCAAGAACCATCCCGAAGCGACAAGGGCCATGCGGAACCAGCGCTAGCCGGATGCCCGCGCTAGCCCGTTCCGGACGGACCAGCGTCACCCAGCTTCACCGTCGCAAGCGATCCACGCGACCGCGCCCGATGCGGTCTAAGGCGGCCAAGATCAGCCCCCGTTCTTTTGGTCTGCGGCAGTCGCGGCGGGCTTCTCGTCAGGCAAGCCGCGTTGGATCTTGCTGAGGATCCTGTCCACATCTTCGGCATCCGGGTGCATGTCGCGCGCGTGGTTCCACTGAAATTGCGCTTCGAGCTTGCGACCGATGCGCCAGTAAGCGTCGCCTAGATGATCGTTGATGGTTGGATCCGACGGCTTCAGCTCGATCGCCCGCTCGAGTTCTTTCACCGCCTCGTCATATTCGCCGAGCTTGAAATGTGCCCAACCCAAGCTGTCGACGATGTAACCGTCTTCCGGGCGGAGCGCCACCGCCTGGCGCAGCATTTTGAAAGCTTCGTCGAGATGAATACTTCGATCGACCCAGGAATAACCCAAGTAGTTGAGCACCAGCGGTTGATCGGGATAGAGCTGGAGCGCATGTTTGAAGTCGGCCTCTGCTTCGGGCCACTGTTTGTTGCGCTCGTAGCTTATGGCGCGAAAGTAGAGCAGCCCCCAGGCACCCTTGTCGTCGCCGGGAAGGGTGGCGAGTGCATCGGTGTAGGACTTGATCGCTTCCGCATATTGCTTCTGTTCGCGCTGGATGTTGCCGAGCGTGGTCAAAGCTTCGGTATTCTTCGGGTGCCCGGCGATGATGCCCTGCAGGAATTTGACAGCGTCGGCAGGGCGCCCGAGCACATCAAGGGTCAAGCCGGTCTGGATGTCCGCGTTGTCGCGCAGCGGACTGGCGTCGGGGACCTGACCATAGACGTCGATCGCCTGTTCGTTCTGCTTCAGGCGACCGTAGATGTCGGCGAGCGTCACCACGGCCAGGCTGTTCTTCGGCGCGAGATAGAGCGACAGCCTCAAATAGATCATGGCCGCCAGCTCGTCGCCCTGACGACCCCCGGCGGCTCCCAGGCCGTAAAGGACCTCGGCGGCCCCTTCCTGAACCGTTTTGACCAAGGGCGAAAGCTGCTTGCCTTCCTTGAGATCGGCCAAGGAGGTGTCGATCAAGGGATGATGCGGCAGCACGTCGCCGAAGGCCGCGTAAGCACGTTCGGCCTCCGCGGTCGCGCCATGCCGTGACTCGAAGCGAGCGTAGGCGTCTACGAGTCGCAGGATCGTCTTGTCGACCGCGTAGGCGGTCTTGAAGCGCTTGGTCGCTTCCGGGAAGTCGTTGGCGAGATCGGCGATCAGCGCGGCGTGGTAGTCGCGGAAGACACCGAAACCACCATCTTTCAGCCCGTCGATGGTCGCAAGCGCCTTCTTCTCTTCACCCTGGCCCGCATAAGCCCAGGCGGCCAGCAGCGTCGCGGTGACATCGTGCTCGCGTCCCGCACCACCGCTCAGGAACTCGCGTCGTGCCGCGATCCAGTGCCCATCCTTCAACTGGCCCACGCCCAGGACGAGATGCGCCAGACCGTTCTTCGGGTCGCGAACGATCAGCCTGCGCGCCAGGTCAAGCGCCTCATCGACGTCGCCGTTCGAAAGCGATGCCACGAAGGTGCGCTCGATGAGCTCGGGATTGCGCGGATCGGCACGCAGGCTCTCCCGGAAGAAGGTGGCTGCGGCGGCCGTATCGCGATCGGCACCGGCCACAAGGGCGGCGAGATAATTGCCGCTCGGACTGCCGCCAACCTCGAAGGGCGTCGGTACGGCCACGACTTCACGGGCCAAGAGCGAAGGAGCAAACGCGCCGGCGGCCAAATAAACGGTCAATGCCGTGGAGATGCGGCGGGCGCGGCCTGCGACGGAGCTGTAGATGGGCTTGGCCTTCAAGGTCTGTTCGGGCACGGGTGCCTTTTCCATGTGGGGCAGACGCGGCGGCATCCTAGCCGGGGCCGCAATTCAGCTCAGTGGTGGAGAGCGAAGATGTCCTTTTTGCGTATGCGCCGCAAGGCTAACGCCATGCTGGCTCGGAAGAGGCCGGAGTATGGCGGCCTTGCCACTCGAGGAGTCCGCCGCAATAAGCCTGTTTCCGACACGCTGCGGTTTGACGGCGCCACCCGGACCGGCTTTCCTGGTCGGCGGCCATCGCAACCGGAGCCGAATCATTATGTCGACTTTCAAGGCCATACGCATCGACAAGAACGAGGGCGGGCAGCATGTGGGGATCGTCGATTTCGAAGACTCCGAGCTGATGGACGGGGACGTCGACGTGCGTATTTCGCATTCGACAGTCAACTACAAGGACGGGCTTGCCATCACTGGAAAATCGCCGGTTGTCCGGCGGTTTCCGATGATCCCGGGAATCGATTTCGCCGGTACTGTTGAGCGCTCCACCCATCGAGGTGTGAAGGAAGGCGACAAGGTCATCCTTAATGGATGGGGCGTGGGCGAAACCCACCTCGGCGCCTATGCGGAGCGCGCCCGGGTGAAGGGCGACTGGCTGGTGCCCTTGCCCCAGACCTTCTCCCCGGCCGACGCCATGGCCATCGGCACAGCGGGCTACACGGCCCAGCTAGCCGTTCTCGCGATCGAAAAGCACGGCCTCAAGCCCGAGCATGGGCCGGCGGTGGTGACCGGCGCTGCCGGCGGCGTCGGCTCGATCGCGATCGCACTGCTCAGCAAACTCGGCTGGACCGTGATCGCTTCGACCGGCCGGCCGGCAGAGACCGGGTTCCTGACAGGGCTCGGGGCCGCCGAAATCATCTCTCGTGAGGAGCTCTCGAAGCCCGGCAAGCCGCTCGCCAGGGAGCGGTGGGCCGCGGGGGTGGACGCGGTCGGCTCGACGACGCTCGCCAACCTGCTGGCCCAAACCAGGATGCACGGCGCGATCGCGGCCTGCGGGCTGGCCGGCGGAATGGACCTGCCCGGCTCGGTGGCGCCCTTCATCCTGCGCGGGGTCGCGCTGCTCGGCATCGACAGCGTCATGGCACCGCGGGCGCTCCGGCTGGAAGCCTGGTCGCGCCTCGCCGCCGACCTCGACCGCGGCAAGCTTGCCAGGCTGACCCGAACGATCGGCTTTGACGACATCATCCCGACCGCGAGGCAGATCCTCGAAGGCACCATACGAGGACGGGTCGTCGTCGAGATCGGCT
This sequence comes from Hyphomicrobiales bacterium, assembly GCA_038199665.1. GTDB lineage: Bacteria > Pseudomonadota > Alphaproteobacteria > Rhizobiales > Beijerinckiaceae > Lichenihabitans. The sequence continues at coordinate 19,462 of JBBPYT010000076.1, read as the reverse complement.
GAGGGCTCAGGCCTGGTCTCGCGACGCAGCAGCTCGGACCAGCCGATCGTTGATCGCGTCGCCCACGCCCTCGGACGGGATCGGTGCCACCGCGATCGTTCCAGCCGATCCGTCCAGCCGACGGAGGAATCCGAACAGGTTGGCGGCCGCCTCGATGAGGTCGCCGCACGGCGATAGATCGAGGTACGGGCCGTCGCTCGACTGCTTCAACTTTCCGGCGAAGTCGAGCACGGCTTCGTTCGCCCACACCGTCGTGGCGCCGAGACGCACCGCGGCGTTCGGTGCGTAGTGGGAGGCCAACATGCCGGGAGCCGAGACCGTACCGTTCGGATCGACGGCGCCGAGCGGACATCCCAGCACGGCTTCGAGTGCGACTCGGGTGATCCCCCCCGGCCTCATCAACCTGGGCACGTCGAGACACGACACGACCGTCGATTCGAGACCGAGTTCGGTCGGTCCGCCGTCGATGATGCAATCGATGCGCCCGTCGAGTTCCGACAAGACGTGACTTGCCTCGGTCGGGCTGATCCGCCCGGAGCGGTTGGCCGAGGGGGCTGCGAGCGGACATCCGGCCGCCTCGATGAGGGCTCGCGCGACCGGATGCCGCGGCACCCGGAGCGCGATGCTGGGCAGGCCGGCGCGCGCCAGCTCGCTGATCGTGCACTGCGGTCCGGCCGGCACGACCAGCGTCAGCGGTCCCGGCCAAAAGGCTTCTGCGAGCGCAGCAGCGTCAGGACCGAATACGGCTTCGGCACGCGCCGCCTCGACGCTCGCAAAATGCGCGATGATAGGGTTGAAGCGCGGCCTGTGCTTGGCAGCGTAGATCGCCGCGACCGCCGCCTCCGAACGCGCGTCGGCCCCGAGCCCGTAGACCGTCTCGGTCGGGAAGGCGACCAGGCCGCCCGCCTTGAGGACCGCAGCCGCCTGCGCGATGTCGGCAGCATCCGAGGTCAGCTGCCGTGTTGCCCTCGCTGCAGGGCTCGGCTTCGGATCGATCATCGGCTCTCGGAAGATGTGTCGGTCGGCGATGCGGCGGTGGAGCATACTGCCCTCCTATCCTCAAGAGCCTGCACTCGAATGCCTCCGGCGAGCTGGCGTGTTAGTCTGCGCCGATGAGCTATCAGGTCCCCGTTTCCGACATCCTGCACACCATGACCCATATCGTTGGCGGATGCGATGGCGAAGGTTCCGTCCCGGACCTCGCGGACGGCACCGTTCCAACGGTCGTGGAGGAAGCCGGCCGATTCGCGCGCGACATCATGCTGCCGCTCGACCGCGTCGGCGACCGCGTAGGCATAAGCTTCTCCGACGGCTCTGTCACCACAGCGCCCGGTTGGCCCGAAGCCTATCGGCGCTGGGTCGATGCGGGGTGGAACGGGCTGTCAGCCCCGGTCGAATATGGTGGCCAAGGCCTTAGTCTTCTGACGCAGGCGGCCTGCTCGGAGATCTGGAGCGGTGCCAACCTGGCCTTCAGTCTTTGTCCGCTTCTGACCGCCAGTGCCATCGAGGCGCTGGCTGAACATGGCGATTCGGCCATGCAGCAGCGCTACCTGCCGAAACTCGTGTCGGGCGTGTGGACCGGAACGATGAACATGACGGAGCCGCAGGCCGGTTCCGACCTCAGCACCCTGCGAACCCGGGCCGAGCGGGCTGACGACGGCGCCTTTCGGATCACAGGCCAAAAGATCTTCATTTCCTACGGCGAGCATGACCTCGCCCAAAACATCGTCCACCTCGTGCTGGCGCGCCTGCCCGATGCGGCGCCCGGGTCGCGCGGCATCTCACTGTTCCTGGTGCCGAAATTTCTGGTGAATCCGGACGGCAGCGTCGGCGAACGCAACGACCTCCTCTGTACGGGGATCGAGCGCAAGCTCGGCATGCATGCCGCCCCGACCTGTACCATGCAGTTCGGTCAGAACGGGGGGGCTACGGGCTACCTGATCGGCCAAGAAGGGCGCGGGCTCAACGCCATGTTCACCATGATGAACCAGGCGCGCCTTGCGGTGGGGCTGGAAGGCGTGGGCGCGGCCGAACGGGCGACCCAGCAAGCCATCCGCTATGCGAGGGAGCGTCGTCAGGGCCGCGCGCCCGGGGACACCGGCCCGGAAGCCAGCCCGATCATCCGCCACCCGGACGTCGCCCGCATGTGTTTGACAATGAGGGCCTTGACGGCAGCTGCGCGCGCGCTGTGCTACCTGACCGCCCATGCTCTCGACACGGCCAGGACGGCAATCGAGCCCGCCGAGCGGTTTGCGGCGGCGGACCGTGCGGCTCTGCTGACACCTGTGGCAAAGGCCTTCTCGACCGACGTTGCCAATGAGGTGGCGTCGATGAACGTGCAGGTGCACGGCGGCATGGGCTATATCGAGGAAGCCGGCGCCGCGCAGGTCATGCGCGACATCCGGATCGCCGCAATCTATGAAGGCACCAACGGGATTCAGGCGCTCGACCTCGTCGGACGCAAGCTGGGGCAGAATGACGGCGCGGCGTTCGACCGCGAGGTGTCGGCAATTCGCCGGACCACCGAACGAGTCAAGGCCTTCAACGGCCCGGGGTTCGGGGCCAGCGCGGTCCGGCTTTCGTCGGCGATCGACGCGGTGGAGCAGGCGGCGGCATTTTTGCGCGATGGGCTGCGAACGGCTCCAGGGCAAGCCATTGCGGGTGCCTCGCCCTTCCTTCGGCTTTTCGGATTGACGCGAGGCTCCGCCGCACTGGCCGACGGGGCCCTCGGATCGGGATCGCAGCGTCGGATCGCTCTGTGCCGATTTTTCGCCGAACAGCTTCTGCCTGCAGCACCCGGGCTGGCCATGACCATCGTCGAAGGTGCCGGAGACGTTGCGGACTGGCAGGCGATCTTGGGCGAGATCTGATCGGGAGCCGTGCTGTGGAACGCGAAAAGCCACGCTGGATTTATCGGTTCGACAATTACAGGCGCGCATTTTCGCTTCTGCGCGACGCCATGGACATGATGCAGACCCGCGATCTGACCCAGCTCGAAAAGGAAGGGGTCATCCAGCGTTTCGAGTATACTTGGGAACTCGCTTGGAAGGTGCTGAGGGACTACCTGGAACACAGGGGTGTCGTCCTGAGCACGGTGACCCCCTCCTCCGTCATCAAAGCGGCCGTCGCCGCGAAGATCATCGCCGAGGGCGATGTCTGGATGAGGGCGCTCGATGCGAGAAACAAGATGGCGCATGCATATAGCCTGAAGACGTTCGAGCAGATCATTGCGGATATCGGCACCCATTACTTGGCTCAGCTCGACGCCCTTCATCTGATTCTGCTCGAGCAGGCGACGGGAGATGCTCCGCATGATTGACCATGGGCTGACGGAACGCGAGCTGAGCATTCTTCAGCAGGTTCTTGCCCCCTATGCGGCCCGAATCACGCGGGTCGGGCTGTTCGGCTCGCGCGCGACCGGAACGGCACAACCCGCCTCGGACATCGATCTCGTGCTCTATGGCCCGATCGACGAAGCGACGACCGATCGTCTTTGGACGTTGTTCGACGACAGCGGGCTTGCCCGGAAGGTCGACGTGCTCGCCTACGATCTCGTCACCTACCCGCCCCTCAAAGCTCACATCGACGCGGTCATGATGCCGCTTTTCAATGGAGCCGATCTGAGACTTGGCGCCTCGGCAGCGGCGAGCGTCTCCGAAACTTGAACTCCCGAGGGCGGCCTGGAATATGCTCGGGCACCGTTCGGCGGGCGCCGTGCCGTCCACATCGTCGGTGTTGGTCCATGCGTGTCGAAGACATCGAAACATCGGCCGCTCGCCAGGGTCTGGCCCTGCGCGGCGCTTTCCATCCGCACGACGATGATGCCGTGCCGGGCGCGACCGACGGTCGCCCGGCCGCCACCGTGGTCCTGCTGGGCTTCACGGGCCAGGGCGGCTGGCCCAGCTTCGCGAAGTCGACCGAAGCCCGCGACGGGGCCGATCACCCGCTGGATCGTTGGTCCCGACGCGTGATCTCGCGAATGGCGGAAGGCCTCGGCGCGCGGGCTTTGTTCCCCTTCGAGGGACCGCCCTGGCATCCGTTCGGTCGCTGGGCGATCCAAAGCGGAGAGGTTTCCGCTTCCACGCTGGGCATCCTCATTCACCCGCGTTGGGGGCTCTGGCACAGCTATCGCGGCGCTTTGGTTTTTGCCGAAAGACTGGAACTAGCGCAGCGGGACCCGGCGACCAGCCCCTGCGCAACCTGCGATGCCAAGCCTTGCCTCCACGCCTGTCCGGTTTCGGCCTTTTCTGCCGAACGGTACGAGGTCGCCGCCTGTCGCACATATCTCGCGAGCCCAGCCGGTGTGGAGTGCACAACGGCTGGATGCCTTGCCCGCCGCGCCTGTCCGATCGGTGCGGAACACGCCTATGGGGCCGAGCAGACCATGTTCCTGATGCGGGCCTTCACTCGCGGTTGAGGCGTCAGGACAAGATGCGGCGCCGCTTCGGTTTCGGACGCACCTTCCTGAAGACGGCGACGATCTCGACGTGAGCGGAATAGCGGAACTGGTCGACCGGCGTGACGATTTCGAGCGCATAGCCGGCTTTCACGAGCGTCGCGGCATCGCGGGCATAGGAACCGGGATCGCAGGACACCGCGACCACGGTGGCGACGCCCGACCGGGCGATCTGCGCCACCTGCGCGGCGGCGCCTGCCCGGGGCGGATCGAAGACGACCGCCTCGAAGCCGGCGAATTCTTCCGCCTGGAGCGGCCGGCGGAACAGGTCTCGGGTTTCAGCCGCGACCGGACGGAGCCGCGGCGTCGCCTGCGCCGTCTTGGTGAGCACCGCAACTGCCTTCGGATCATTGTCCCAGGCCTGCACGCCCGTGCGCTCGGCCAAACGCAACGCGAAGGTCCCGATCCCGCAGAACAGGTCGGCAACCTTGCGGGCCTCCCCGACTCCGGCCAGCACAAGGGCGGCCAGGATTTCCTCGCCGCGGCGGGTCGCCTGGAGAAAAGTGCCAGGCGGCAGCACGATATGAGCGCTGCCCATGCGCAGCGTTGGCGCCCGGGCCTCGACGAGCACCTCGCCGTGGTTGGACAGTCGGGCAAGATCGTACCGCTCCGCCGCGGCAACGAGAGTGTGGGTTCGCTCATCGTCAGCCGCACCGAGACCACGCAGGTCGACATCGAGTCCAGTGTCGGTGGCCGTTATCACAAGGTCGAGTGGCTTCCCGCAACCGGCCACGGCGTCCGCCAAGCCTCGTGCGGCAGGGAGTGCGCCTGCCATCGCGGGCGCCAGTATGGGACAGAATTCGATGTTCACGATGCGGTGCGCTCGCGTCTCCATGAAACCGACATAAGGGGCCGAACCGCTCGGCCCGAAGCGGGCATGGAACGTGGCACGGCGCCGGCCTTCGCCGTGCGCATCGACAAGATCCAGTACCTTGGCGTCGACTCCCGATCGGCGCACCGCCGCAACGACGAGATCGCGCTTCCAGGATGCATAAGGCACGGGTGCGAGCGTCTGCACTGCGCAGCCGCCGCACCGCCCAAAGTAGGGGCAAACCGGATCGAGGCGGTCGGGCCTGGGGGAAGTCAGTTCGGCGATCCGGCCCCGTTCGCCTTCGATCTCCGCCATCAAGGTTTCGCCCGGCAACGCATAGGGGACGTAGACCGCCCTGCCCTCGACCAAAGCTACGCCTTCGCCGCGCCGCCCCATGCGTTCGATGTGGAGCCGGACCGGATCAGCCATCGTCGCGACGGGCTCCCAGCAGGAACTCGCGATTGCCGTCACCGCCCTCGATCGGGGAAGGTCGCAGGCCGAGAACGTGCCATCCCAGCCCTTCGACCAGAGCGACGATGTCGCGGCAGGCGATATCATGGACAGCGGGGTCCCGGATGATGCCCCTCTTGGCCGTTCCCGGCCCAGCCTCGAACTGCGGCTTGACCAAAATGACGGCAGAGGAATTGCGCGCCGCCAGGACGAGAGCCGGCGGCAGCACCAGTTTCAGCGAAATGAAGCTGACGTCGCACACCATGAGGTCGAACGGCCGGCCCAAAGTTTCGAGGTCGAGCCCACGGGCATCCCGGCTCTCGAGATTGGTCACGCGATGATCGACCCTCAGGTCCGGGTGAAGTTGGTCGCGCCCCACATCGACGGCGAGAACATGGGCTGCGCCACGCGACAGGAGCACCTGGGTGAAACCGCCCGTCGAAGCCCCAAGATCGAGACACCACTTGCCGGCCGGATCGATGCTGAAGGCGTCGAGCCCCGCCACAAGTTTCACACCTCCGCGCGAAACCCACGGATGAGCCGCCGTCGCGGCAAGTCTGGAGTCGGGACGGACCAACTCTGAGGGCTTGGACACCGTGAGTCCATCAGCCGTGACGAGCCCGGCCGCAATGGCAGCGCTTGCCTTGCTCCGGCTTTCGAAAAAGCCGGCTTCGACGAGCACTACGTCGATGCGCCGCCCTTTCGTCATATGACCGACCAAAGCTCGTAACGGAAGCCGGACGTGAGGCCACGGCGCCCCGGCTAGAGGTCAGCCGGCTGCCTTCGTGGGTCGTCTGGAACGGCTTGCCGGACGCACCACCTCGTCCATGCCGAGCACTTCCCTGACCTTGGCGACGATCGCCCTGCTGTCGAGTCCCGCCGACGTATACATCTTGTCCGGCTTGTCATGATCGATGAAGAAATCAGGCAACACCAGCGTGCGGACCTTGAGTCCGCGGTCGAGCAGCCCTTCCTCGGCCAAGGCATGTAGCACGAAGGCCCCGAAGCCGCCGACCGAGCCCTCTTCCAGGGTGATCAGCACTTCGTGGTTTTCGGCCAGACGGCGCAGCAACTCACGATCGAGCGGCTTGGCGAAGCGCGCATCGGCCACGGTGGTCGACAAGCCTAGACCGGCGAGCGTTTCGGCGGCCTTCACGGCCTCTCCAAGCCGGGTTCCGAGCGAGAGCAGCGCAACCTGTTTGCCTGCTCGCACCACCCGGCCCTTGCCGATCGGCAGCGGCACTCCGACCTCCGGCATATCGATGCCAACGCCTTCGCCACGCGGATAGCGCAGCGCGGAAGGACCCTGGTCGTAAGCCACCTGGGTGGCCACCATGTGCACCAACTCGGATTCGTCGGCGGCCGCCATGATGATCATGTTGGGCAGGCAGCCGAGGTAAGCGACATCGAACGCGCCGGCGTGGGTAGGGCCGTCCGCGCCAACGAGCCCGGCGCGGTCGAGTGCGAAGCGCACGGGCAGGTTCTGGATGCAGACGTCGTGGACGACCTGGTCATAAGCACGCTGCAGGAACGTGGAGTAGATCGCGCAGAAAGGCTTGTAGCCCTCGGTGGCGAGGCCGGCCGCGAAAGTCACCGCGTGCTGTTCGGCGATGCCAACGTCAAAGGTGCGAGCCGGGAAAGCCTGGCCGAACAGATCGAGCCCTGTGCCGGAAGGCATGGCAGCCGTAATGGCAACGATCTTGTCGTCCTTTGCGGCTTCCTTGATCAGGCTTTCGCCGAAGACGCGCTGATAAGCCGGCGCATTGGCCTTGGGCTTGGCCTGCGTGCCCGAAATCACGTCGAACGCGCTCACGCCATGGTACTTGTCGGCCGAGGCCTCGGCAGGGCCGTAGCCCTTCCCCTTCTGGGTGACGACGTGAATCAGCACGGGGCCAGCTTCCGCATCCCGGACGTTGCGCAGAACGGGGATCAGGTGATCGAGGTTGTGGCCGTCGATCGGGCCGACATAATAGAAGCCGAGTTCCTCGAACAGCGTGCCACCGGTAAAGAAGCCGCGGGCATATTCTTCCGTGCGCTTGGCTTTTTCATAGAAGAATTTCGGCAGGTGTTGCGCGAGCTGCTTGCCGAAGTCGCGCAGCGACCGATAGGCGCCGCCGGAGACGAGGCGGGCGAGATAGCCTGACATGGCGCCGACCGGCGGCGCGATCGACATGTCATTGTCGTTCAAAATGACGATCAGGCGCGATTTCAACGCTCCGGCATTGTTCATGGCCTCGTAGGCCATGCCGGCCGACATCGCGCCGTCGCCGATGACCGCAACCACATTGTTGTCCCGGCCGGAAAGGTCGCGCGCAACCGCCATGCCAAGCCCGGCGGAGATCGACGTGGAAGAGTGGGCAGCGCCGAAAGGGTCGTATTCGCTTTCCGCCCGCTTGGTGAAACCTGACAGGCCACCGCCCTGGCGCAAGGTGCGGATGCGCGAGCGACGGCCGGTCAGGATCTTGTGCGGATAGGCCTGATGGCCCACGTCCCAGATCAAACGATCGGTCGGCGTATTAAACACATAATGAAGCGCCACCGTGAGCTCGATCACGCCGAGCCCGGCGCCGAGATGTCCGCCCGTTACCGAAACGGCACTGATCGTTTCGGCACGAAGCTCGTCGGCTACTTGTCGGAGATCGGTCTCGGGAAGGCGTCGCAGCGCGTCGGGCGTTTCGACTCGGTCAAGAAGGGACGTTGCGACAGTCACATCAGCCTCATAAATTGTCGATCCTACTTTAAGCGTCTGCGCTCCGTTTAAGCACAGGCGCCAAATGAAGCAAATTGTTGCGCCTGCACAAAGGTGTCAAATTCCGAACTTGTCGACACTTTGGCAACAGTTCTAAAGAACAAATGCGTGCAGGACTTTCTGTTTGTTCACTGGTTCCATCGAAGCTCACTCAAGGCGTACGGCCATGACGTTCCAGCAGCCTCCTCGTTCCACCGCCACATCGCGGCTCGGCAATTACGTTGAAACCATGCGTCCCAAGTGGGGTTGGTTCGTCGCTCTGGGCCTGGTGGCGGCCACCCTGGGCTTCGTTGCTCTGGCGCTGACCGTGACGGCCACCATCGTGTCCGTCGTCACCATCGGGATCTTCATGGTTCTGACGGGAATGACGGAGATCGCCATCGGCTTCCGGGCCCGGACCTGGGGCCGCATTCTTTATTGGGAGCTGGCTGGCATTCTTTACGTACTCGCCGGAGCCTTCGCAATCGCTAACCCGCTTCCTGCCACCTTCGTCATCACGCTCCTCCTCGGAGCGGGCCTGCTGGCGACTGGCCTGGTCCGACTGTTTCTCGGCTGGCAGATGCACGAGAGCACGACCCGAGGTCCGCTGATTCTCGCCGGCGCGGTGACGGCCCTGCTTGGCCTCGTCATCGTGCTCGGATGGCCCGGAAACAGCATCTTCGTTCTGGGGACGCTCCTGGGCATCGATCTTCTATTTAGCGGCATGAGCTGGATCTTCTTCGGACTCCGCCTCCGCTCGCCCGGATAGCCACGCTCGCGCCAAGACAGCAACCGTGCTTTAACCGCGCCCAGCCCTGGCATAGAATCCGGGTACTCGGCAAAGCGTGGTGAGGATCTATGACCAAGTGGGTATACGCCTTCGGCGGCGGAACGGCCGAAGGTGCGAGTGGATTGCGCAATCTGCTTGGCGGCAAGGGGGCGAACCTGGCCGAAATGGCCAATCTTGGCCTCCCGGTACCCCCCGGTTTTACGATCACGACGGAAGTCTGCACACACTTTTACGGGCATGGCCGAAGCTACCCGGCCGAGCTCGCCGCACAGGTCGACTCGGCCCTGCTCCGTATCGGCCAGTTGGCCGCGCGCCGGTTCGGCGACACGGAGGCGCCGCTGCTGGTTTCGGTCAGGTCCGGAGCCCGCGCCTCCATGCCCGGCATGATGGACACCGTTTTGAATCTCGGGCTCAACGACGCCACTGTGGATGCCTTGGCCCGTTCGTCGGGCGACAAGCGTTTCGCGTACGACAGCTACCGACGCTTCATCCAGATGTACTGCAATGTCGTGCTCGAGCTCGACGGGCACGGTTTCGAGGAGATCATCGAGATCTACAAGGAGCAGAAAGGATTCGTCCTGGATACGGATCTGGCCGCGGCGGATTGGAAGGTGTTGATCGACGCATTCAAGGCCAAGGTCGCGGCGGATTCAGGGAAGCCCTTTCCGCAAGAGCCCGCCGCCCAGCTCTGGGGCGCCGTCGGCGCAGTCTTCTCGTCCTGGATGAATCCGCGCGCCAAGACCTACCGGCGTTTGAACAACATCCCGGAGGCCTGGGGAACGGCGGTGACCGTGCAGGCCATGGTGTTCGGCAATATGGGAGACACATCGGCGACCGGTGTCGCTTTCACGCGTAACCCGTCGACCGGGGTGCACGAGCTTTACGGCGAGTTTCTGGTCAACGCCCAAGGCGAAGACGTGGTGGCCGGCATTCGCACGCCGCAGAACATCACGGAAGCCGCCCGCCTCGAGGCAGGCTCCGACAGACCTTCTCTTGAAAAGGTCATGCCGGACGTTTTCAAGAGCTTCGTCGAGACGACGCAATTGCTCGAGCGCCATTACCGCGACATGCAGGACATGGAGTTCACGGTCGAACGCGGCAAATTATGGATGCTGCAGACCCGCAACGGCAAACGGACCGCAAAAGCCGCGCTGCGAATCGCGGTCGATATGGCCAATGAGGGGCTGATCAGCCGCCAAGACGCGATCATGCGCATCGACCCGGCTTCGCTCGACCAGTTGCTGCACCCCACCATCGACCCTGAGGCCGAGCGCCATCTCTTCGCGACGGGCCTGCCTGCCTCCCCGGGGGCGGCACAAGGCGAGGTGGTTTTCTCGTCCGAGGAGGCCGAGGCCGCGAAAGCGGCCGGGCGAAAGACGATCCTGGTGCGCGCCGAGACTTCTCCCAACGATATCAACGGGATGCACGCGGCGGAAGGGATCCTGACCACGCGCGGCGGCATGACATCCCACGCGGCCGTCGTGGCGCGCGGCATGGGCAAGCCCTGCGTTTCGGGCGCGGGGTCCATCCGCGTCGACTATGTGGCCAGAACCGCGGTCGCGGGCGGCGTCACGATCAGGAAAGGCGACGTGATCACGATCGACGGATCGTCCGGTCAGGTCTTGCGCGGCCGGGTCGCCATGCGGGAGCCCGAACTCTCGGGCGACTTTTCGACCTTGATGGAATGGGCCGACGGAGTGCGCCGCATGAAGGTGCGGGCCAATGCCGACACCCCGGCCGATGCCCAGATGGCGCGTCGGTTCGGGGCGGAAGGCATCGGCCTTTGCCGCACCGAACACATGTTCTTCGAGGCTGCCCGAATCGTCGCCGTGCGCGAGATGATCCTGGCCGACGACGAGGCCGGTCGCCGCGCGGCGCTCGCCAAGCTGCTGCCCATGCAGCGGGACGATTTCGCCCAGCTGTTTTCCATCATGTCGGGCCTGCCGGTCACCATCCGGCTGCTCGACCCGCCTCTGCACGAGTTCCTGCCGCATACCGAATCGGAGATGGGCGAGGTCGCCGCAGCCCTGGGGATCAGCGTCGAGAAAGTGCGACGAAGAGCCGAGGGGCTCCACGAATTCAACCCCATGCTCGGTTTCCGCGGCGTGCGCCTCGCCATCGCTTACCCGGAGATTGCCGAAATGCAGGCACGGGCCATTTTCGAAGGCGCCGTGCAGGCGGTCCACGAAACCGGCGCGCCGGTCGAGGCCGAAGTCATGGTCCCATTGGTCATGACGCGGCTCGAACTCGACCTCGTCAGGGCTCGGATCATCGCCATGGCCGAGGCCGTTGCGGCCGAAACGGGGGTGACGGTCCCCTACAGCATCGGCACGATGATCGAACTCCCGCGCGCCGCGCTGCGAGCCGCGGATATCGCACAGGCGGCGGAATTCTTCTCGTTCGGCACCAACGATCTGACGCAGACGACGCTCGGCATCTCGCGCGACGACGCCGCCTCGTTCCTCGGCCCTTATACGGCCAACGGCATTCTCCCGTCCGATCCCTTCGTGACCTTGGATCAGGAAGGCGTCGGCGAACTTGTCGCCATGGGGGCGGAGCGCGGGCGCCGGACCCGGCCGACGATCAAGCTCGGGATCTGCGGAGAGCACGGCGGCGACCCTGCATCGATCGCCTTTTGCGAGCGGGTCAAACTGGACTACGTGTCTTGTTCGCCGTTTCGCGTACCGATCGCCCGGCTCGCAGCGGCGCAGTCGGCTCTGCAAGCGTCCGACGATCCAGCATCGGAACCGGGCCGGACAGTGTGACGCGCCGCCTTCACCATAGTCCGCTCCGCTCGCCAAACTTTCGGCGTCGGTAACCAATCGGAAAGCTTACCCGGCGATAAAAAGTCATCGGCGGCACCGGCCGACCACCGGTTCGAATACCGCGTCGAACGGAACGCACAAGGCCGTGGCTGGTACCCGATCGCCGTTCCGGCGCTGGGCCGTACCGTGGCGAGGGTTGGCAATGGTTCGCTCGCGCATGGCGATCCGGCGGAAGAGGCGCTCGCGGTCCCGGCTACATTGGGCGGGCCTCACCGTGGCTCCTTGGTGTCTTGCGATCGGCCTCGTCGTCTCCTTTGTGGCCGACGCGGGACAGGATCCCGTCATCGGCGCAACCCGCATGGACCTGACCGACCTTGCGCCCGCCACACCCGCCGACATCGTCCCGCCCGGGCTCGGAACCGCTCAAGTCTTCTCCCTTCCGACCGACGACACCCTGTTTCATGAAGCACGCCTCGTCGTCGGGGATACAAAAGACATTGAAGCCGGACCCGACGAGATCGAACCCAAGGTCGCGCTCAAGGCAAACCGCAAAGATTTCCCGGCCATCGATCGCAGTCACAAAGGCGACCCCCTGGTGGCGCTTCGGCCAACCTTCGACGCCCGCCTGCGCCGGGCCGGCTCGCTCGACGCCTATCGCGTGTCCGGATTGACCTTCGCCGACGGCGACCCGACCGCACCTTCACTCGTCTCGACCGACCTCAGCGAAGACGTGCCGGAGATCGGGCAGCTCGAGCCCATGCCCGAGAAGCTGACCATCACCACCAGGCGCTCGCAGGCGGCGGCCTCGCCGCGGACGGCTCTCGGGTCGACGACGCCCCACGTTCAGGACGGATCGACGCCGACGGTCGCACGTGCGGTCTCGCTGGCATCGACGACGCCGGCCGCATCGGACGCGACGCCGGTCGAGATCGCGGCCCTGCCCAAATGGTCCCGCGGCCCGAAAGGCCTGGTGAAGACCAATGCTACCGTGGTCGGCATCGCGCAGGCGCATCCTGACTATGCGGCTCTGATCGACAGCGCCAAAGCCGCGAGCGAGCAGCGCTGCCTCGCGGAGGCCGTATATTTCGAGGCCCGCAGCGAGCCCGAGGAGGGCCAGGCCGCCGTCGCGCAGGTGGTGCTGAACCGCGCGATGAGCGGTCTTTACCCGGCGTCGGTCTGTTCGGTGGTGTTCCAGAACCACCAGCGCCGCAACGCCTGCCAGTTCTCATTTGCCTGCGAAGGCCACGCCCTGCACGTCAACGAAGCGGACGCCTGGAACAATGCCGTGCGGATCGCCCGCGAGGTGACGGAAGGATCGGCCTACGTCTCGGATGTGGGCGGCGCGACCCACTATCATGCGAACTACGTGCGTCCCACCTGGGCGCGACAGTTGAAGAAAATGGACGTGATCGGGCACCACATCTTCTACAAGCTGAAACCCGGTCAGACTTGAACGGTCCCAGAAGACGGCTTGAGAAGCCTGCCAGGGTTGGAGCCAGATTGCAAATAACGCCGGCCTGGCTCATCTTCCGGGACGGCCGAGCGAGGATCGCCGGGCATCTGCTCGCGGGGGCTTTCCGACCCCCCGGCCGCTTCTCCTCATCGGCCGCGCCGCGAACCGCCATCACCCCTCGACCGTTGCCCTCCCCTTTGCCTTCGCGGCTCTCCGGCGGGCGTGGAGGATCCATTCGGTGTAGCCGTTCGGCTGTGCACGTCCCTTGAAGATAAGGTCGCGGGCCGCCCCGAACGCCTCGCCGTCGAAGCCCGGCGCCATGGGTCGATAGAGCGGATCGCCGGCATTCTGCTTGTCGACCACGGCAGCCATCCGCTTCAACGTCTCGGTGACCTGCTCCTGCGTGACGACGCCGTGCTCCAGCCAGTTGGCCACGTGCTGGCTTGAGATCCGCAAGGTCGCCCGGTCCTCCATCAGGCCGACATCGTGGATGTCGGGGACCTTCGAACAGCCGATCCCCTGGTCGATCCAGCGCACCACATAGCCCAAGATGCCTTGAATGTTGTTGTCGAGCTCCTGCTGCATTGCCTCAGGAGGCCAGTTGGACTGGGACACCGGGATTGTCAGCAGGTCTTCCATCCGGGTCGGCGTGCGCGAGGCAAGCTCCTTCTGGCGCGCCTTCACATCAAGCTGATGGTAATGCAGCGCGTGGAGCGTTGCCGCGGTGGGCGAGGGAACCCAGGCCGTGTTGGCCCCGGCCCGCGGGTGGTCGCCCTTCTGCGCCAGCATGTCCGCCATCTTGTCGGGTGCCGCCCACATGCCCTTGCCGATCTGGGCGCGTCCCGGCAGGCCAAGGGCCAGGCCGGCATCGACGTTCGATGCCTCGTAGGCTTTGATCCAGGCCGTGTTCTTCATGTCGTTCTTTCGGACCATGGGACCAGCTTCGATGGAGGTGTGGATCTCGTCGCCTGTCCGGTCCAGGAAGCCCGTGTTGATGAAGACGATCCGATCGGCCGCGGCCAGGATGGCGTTTTTGAGGTTCGCCGAGGTGCGCCGTTCCTCATCCATGATGCCCAGCTTGACGGTACGCGAGGCCACCCCGACGAGATCTTCGACGCGGGCGAAAAGATCTTTGGTCAGAGCGACTTCGGCCGGCCCGTGCATCTTAGGTTTGACGATGTAGATCGAGCCCGAACGGCTGTTGCGAAGCTTCCGTCCCGGCATGAGGTCGCGCTTGGCAATGAGCACGCTGACCGCCGCGTCGAGAAAGCCCTCAGGCACCGGTTCGCCGTCGAAAAGCACGGCGTCGGTGTACATGTGATGACCGACGTTGCGCACGAGCATCAGGCTGCGGCCTTGCAGGATCAGCGGACTCCCGTCCGCTGCCTTGAATTCAAGATCTGCATGAAGTTGCCGCTCTACCGTGCGACCGCCCTTAGAAAATTCTGCTTTCAAGTTTCCCAATATCAAGCCGAGCCAGTTGCGATAGATCGCTACCTTGTCCTCGGCGTCCACCGCTGCGACACTGTCCTCCATGTCCATGATGGTGCTGATCGCGGCTTCCAGCACCACGTCGGCAAGGCCTGCGGGGTCGCCCTTTCCAACCGGGCGCGTCCGGTCGAAAACAAGCTGGATGCCGAGCCCATTGTGCCGAAGCAGAACTGCCTCCGGCGCGTTGTATGGCCCGCGGTACCCCTCAAAGCCACTCGGATCGGCGAGGACGACCGCCTGTCCGTCTGCAAGCCGGAACAGCGGCGTTCCACCCTGCACCTCCACGGCTTGCAGGTTGCCGTACGAACCGCTGGCCAGCGGCACGGCTTCGTCCAGGAAAGCTTTGGCGCGCTCGACGACTCGGCCCCCGCGAACCGGGTTGTAGGCCTTGCCGCGCTCGGCTCCGCCCTCTTCGCCTATGACATCCGTGCCGTAGAGCGCGTCGTAGAGGCTGCCCCAACGGGCGTTGGCGGCATTCAGCGCATAGCGGGCGTTCGATAGGGGAACCACGAGTTGCGGGCCGGCGATCGTAGCAATCTCTTGATCCACGTTGGCGGTGAAGATGTGTTGCGCTTCGGGTTCGGGCAGCAGATAGCCGATCTCGTGCAGGAACCTGAGATAGACCTTCTGGTCCCAAGCCTTTCCTTTGTTCTGCCGATGAAAACCGTCTATTTGCGCCTGGATACGATCGCGATTGGCCAGCAGCGCGCGATTGCGCGGCCCGAGTTCGCCGACGATACCGGCGAAGCCGCTCCAGAACTGTTCCGGCGAAAGCCCCGATCCGGGCAGGGCTTCGTCGGCGAGAAACCGGTGAAGAGGATCGGCTACCACGAGCTTCCCAATTTCCACCCTGCCCATGTCGTTCTCTCCAGCAAATTTCATCTCTGAACCTGTTGCGATCTGCCGCGTCGAGAAGACCGGCTGTTGCGGCGGACGGAAGAGCGTGTGCCTGTTTGTACGGGCGCCTTCGCCTGCTAGGAAGACCTCGTCCGACCGAGGGATCGGAACGACCGAAGTGTGCTGAAGAGAAGCGGAACCCGCCCATGCCCAGCGTTTACGTTCTGAATGGCCCCAACCTCAACCTCCTCGGCCAACGGGAGCCGCAGATCTACGGTCACCAAACCCTTGCCGATGTCGAAGTCGATTGCCGGACTTTGGCTGCCGAACTGGCTTTGCAACTCGTGTTCCGGCAAACCAACAGCGAAGGACAGTTGATCGACTGGATTCACGAGGCGCGGGAAAGCGGATGCGCCATCATCATTAACCCTGCCGCCCTGACCCACACCTCGATTGCCGTAATGGACGCGCTGAAAAGCTGCGAGTGTCCCGTCATCGAAGTGCATCTCACGAACGTACACCGGCGCGAAAGCTTCAGGCATCGTTCCTACGTGTCGCTGGTCGCGACCGCCGCGATGGCCGGCTTCGGCACGCATGGTTATACGCTCGCTCTGCAGCATGTCGCCCGCCTGGTCCTGGACGCCGCTGGAAAGCCCACCCGGTAGGGTCAGGCCGGGTCCTCCCGGCCGGTTTCACCGAATCCCTCCGCATCCATGGCGAGATGCACCTTGTTCTGGAAACGCGCATCCTCGCCTCTGGCCAGGAGCCCGGCGTTGGCCGACACAATCCGGCACAATGCATCCACCCAGTCGCGTTCGCTCCGGGCGAAGTCACTCAGAACGTAATAGTGGACCAGCGACTTGTCCCCCGGGTGGCCGATCCCCAGCCGAATTCGCCGATAGTCGTTGCCGAGATGAGCCGTGATTGATCGCAGGCCATTGTGCCCCGCGTTACCGCCGCCTGTCTTGACCCTCAGCTTGCCAGGCGCGAGATCGAGCTCGTCATGGAACACCACGATGTGGCCGGGGTCGATCTTGTGGAATCGCGCCGCTTCGCCGACCGATCGACCGCTGTCGTTCATGAAGGTAGACGGTTTCAACAGGATCGCGCGCTCGCCGCCGATGGTTCCCTCGGCGAAAAGTCCCCCGAAGCGGGATCGGAACGGCCCGATCGCGTGATCGTGCGCCATGCGATCGATCGCCATGAAACCGATGTTGTGGCGATGCCCGGCATATCGAGCTCCGGGATTCCCCAGACCGACGAAGAGCAGCATGGTGAGGTCGACCGAAAGGCGCCGTCGCGCCGCCCGCGCAGGTCGGGCGACGATCGACGCGAAGCCGTGTCCGAACGCTGTCCTACTTCTTGCCGGCGGCAGGCTTGGCAGGAGCCTTGGGGGGGCTGCTCTTGCCTGAAGCTGCCGCTTTGGCGGCCGCACTCTCGGCCGCGGCAGCCTCATCGGCCACCGCCTCCGCCAGTCCGCTCGGCGCCGCTATCGTGACGATCGTGAAATCACGATCCCTGCCCACCGGCTCACATCCGGCCGGAAGCTGGAAAGCCGAGATATGGAGGGAGTCGTTGAAATCGAGCCCGGCCAAATCGCCCGTGATGCTCTCGGGGATGTTATCGGCCGGAACCAGCATTTCGACGCTGTGGCGGACGATGTTCAACGTGCCGCCGCGCTTCAGGCCCGGCGCCTGGTCCGCATTGACCAGATGCACCGGAATATCGAGGCGCAGTCTGGACCCTGCTTTGAGCCGCATGAAATCGACATGCAGCGGCGTATCCTTGACAACGTCGAGCTGATAGTCGCGAGGGATGACACGTTCTTTGCGACCCTCGATGTCGAGTTCGAAGATCGTGGTCAGGAAGTGCCCGGCGTAGATCAGCTTGTTGGCCTCCCGAAAATCGAGCGAGATCGGCTCGGCGGCTTCGCCGCCGCCGTAGATCACGCCCGGAACGCGTCCTGCACGGCGAACACTGCGGGCGGCCCCCTTGCCTGTCCCGCTGCGCACCGCGGCCGCGAGCGTTTTAGTCGCTGCCATGGTCCTGTCCTTGAAAATGCAAACGGCCGCCCGATGCGGCCGCGCCTGCGCGCTCACGCCTCCAGGGGTGTCGGAGGAGCGCGCATGAGCCTTACCTGTCACCGCGGCTAAAAACAAGCACTTGTGGCGGGATTCGACTCGTGGGATTCAGAGGAACGGGGCAAGGTGGACCGGGTGCCCCCGCGCGGAGCGCCGAACAATCGGTTTATCCGGGTGCGGAGGAGAAATCCCGCGGTCGGGAATATCGCGCCCGCCGAGCCCAACAGGCATACCACACCCGGAGGTCTAGGCCGAAAAGCTCATGCAACAACGAACGGCGATTTTCTCCATCTGCTCGAACAATTACGTGCCGCAGGCCGAGGTGTTTTTCGACTCAGCCCGCTGCCATCATCCGGAGGCGGACCTTTATCTCGGCCTGGCGGACGAAAGCACCGGCAAGCAAGATTACCCACCGGACATCCGCGTCCTGCCGGCCGACCAACTCGGCATTCCCGATTTCCGCTCGGTCGCCTTCGGCTACGACATCATGGAGTTCAATACCGCGATAAAACCCTATGTGATGCTCAAGCTTTTCCAACTTGGCTACACGCAAGTCCTGTATTTCGATCCCGACATCCTGATTTTCCGGCGCCTGGACAGCATTTTCGAGGCGCTCGCGGCCGGCGCGTCCTTCGTGCTCACTCCTCATCTATGCTCCCCGCCAGGAACCGGCGCGCTGCGGAGCGAAGTCGATGTCATGCGGACAGGCATCTACAATCTCGGCTTCCTGGCCAGCTCGCGACAGCCGGAAACGGAACCCGTTCTGCGGTGGTGGGCCCGTAAGCTCCGCCACGAATGCATCAACGACCAGACCGGCGGGATCTTCGTCGACCAGAAATTCATGGACCTGGTCCCCGGGTTTACCGACCATACGCGGGTGCTGCGGGACACGACCATGAACGTCGCCTACTGGAACCTCGCCCAGCGCCGGTTGGACACCCAAGATCGGGCATGGACGGTCGATGGCCGTCCTCTGGGGTTCTTCCATTTCAGCGGCTTCGACGCGACAAAGCCGGGGCGATTGTCCAACCATGTGGCTTGTGGACAAGTTTCCGGCGCGTTGCAGAGCCTGCTGTCCTTCTATGCAGACCGCATTCTGGCGAAGGGCAGCCGGAGCGCGCCCCCTTACGCCTATGGCACGTTCAAGTCCGGCACCCCGATCCCGAAACTCGTACGGCAGATGTTCCGTGAAAAACATCTGACCTGGTCAGGCGATCCCTTTTCCACTTACGAAGCCTTCCTCCGGCTGCCTTCTCCCAACGCGGCTCACGGGAGATCGGGCGAAATCGTCACCCATCTGATGGACTATGTTTTCCACCATTCGGACGGACTGCGGTTCAGGTTCGACTTGCGCAACCGGGTCCACGTCTCGGCCTTTACGCGTTGGTTCGCAGAATATGCGCCGACGGTCGGCATCGCCGAACCGCTTTGGCGCGCTGCCTGAAGATCGGTCGGCCGGTCGGTCGTGCCTCCCGAAGGGACACATGGGGGGCCAAGCACCCTGGCAACCGTGCTAGAGCGTGATGGGGCTGATGTGAATCGGGGTTCCCAACTTGGTCGGTTTCTGATTCATGGAATGATCTGGGTTGGAGGCCAGGAT
>JBBPYT010000075.1:0-9422 GCA_038199665.1 Hyphomicrobiales bacterium | reverse complement strand
TCTTGATCAAGGTGGATTTGCCCGCACCGTTGTCGCCGACGAGACCCAGAACTTCGCCGGGCCGCACCGTCAGGCTGACGTTCTTGAGCGCATGCACGCCCGAGTACCATTTGTGCAGCCCACGGGTTTCGAGGATCGGGGTCATGCCGGGGCCTCGAGACGGATGCGGCGGGCCATGCGCCTCAGCCCCGCATTCGACACCACGGCCAGGATGGTCAGCCCGCCGATGGCGAACTGGAACCAGTTGGCGTCCACCTGGCTCAGCACAAGCCCGTTGTCGATCACGCGGATGAGCAGCGCGCCGACGATGGCGCCGAAGATGGTGCCGACGCCGCCCGTCAGAGCCGCCCCGCCGATGACGGCCGCCGCCACGGCCTGCAATTCGAGCCCAACGCCGATCGAGGGCAGCGGCGAGCCAAGACGCAGCACCTGGATCAGCCCGGCAAAGCCGGCCAGCATCGAGCAGAGCACGAAACACGCCATCTTCACCCGGACGAACGGAATGCCCATCGAGGCGGCCGCATCCAGAAAGCCGCCGGTGGCCCTCACCCAATTGCCGAAATTGGTGAGCGACAGCAGCGCCGAGACCAGCACGGCGACGCCAAGAAACCACAGGAACGACATGCGGAAGAGCTGCCCCGGGCCGATGAATTGGGTGAACACCCAGGACGGAATGTCGTCGGGCAGCAGCGGCGGGAAACCGCCCGAGATCACGACGGTGAGCGAGCGCGCCATGAACAGCATGCCGAGGGTCGCGATGAAGCTCGGGATGCCGAAGCGGATGGTGACGATGCCGTTGACGAGGCCGATCACGGCGGCGACCAGGAGCCCGACGCAGGTCGCCGGCCAGAACGACAGCCCGTCGTTGAGCAGGGTTGCGATCGTCATCGGGGTCAGCGCGAAAACCGAGCCGACCGACAGGTCGAACTCGCCGCAGATCATCAGCAGCGTCACCCCGATCGCCACCAGGGCCACTTCGGGCAGGATGCCGAGCACACCGCGAAAGTTCTCGCCCGACAGGAAGACGCCGCCGGACCGCCACTGAAAGGCGGCGACCAGCACCAGCAGCAGCACGATGCCGGCCAGTTCGGGTTTTTCCAGATAGAGCTTCAGCAGCCGTCGCATGGTGTGGACCGTAAAGGAGTTCGCTCGAATTTTTCTCGTACCCCCGCATGCTTCGACGCGCCTGCTCCGCAGGCGGCTCCAGCATGAGGCTCGCGTGTTGGCGAGCGCCCAAGGCGGCTCAGCATGAGGCTCATGTGTTGGCGAGCGCCTTGCGCCCTCATCCTGAGTTGGGCCTGAAAGGCACGTGTCGAAGGACGAGGGCGGGCTCGGATCCGCCGGGTTACCGCAAGCCCTGTTTGGAGAGCGCCATGATGGCATCCACCTTGTCGGGCGTGACGATGCCCTGCCCGGTGTCGATATCGGCCGGCGTCAGGCCGAAGGTCTTGGCGAGATAGACTTCCATCACCGGCATGAAGCCCTGCATGTAAGGCTGCTGGTCGACCTCGGTCTGGATGTAGCCGGCCTTCATCTGTTGGAGCACCTCAGGCACGAGATCGAAACCGCCGAGCAGCACCTTGCCGGGCGCGATGCCGCGGTCCTTGAGCACGCGGGCAACGCCGGCGTGCCAGTAACCGGTGTCGAAATAGGCCGTGGTGTCGGGGTGGGCGTTGAGATAGGCGCCGACGCGGTCCGCCGCGATAGCCAGATCGGTGCCGGAATCGATCTTCTCGACCGTCACGTCACGGCCTGGGTTCTGCTTCTTGAAATCGTCCATGAATTTCAGGACGCCCGAGGCGCGCTGTTCGGACCACGTCTGGCCGGGCGCCGAAACGCCCATCAGGACATGCACCGGCCCGTCCTTGGGGAAGTTCTGCGATTGCGCCTTGCCGAGCGAATAGCCGGCGGCGATAAAACTCTGGCCGATGAAGGCCTGCCGCGCGTTGCCGGCAGCGCCTTGGCTGTCGTCGACGTTGACGGCCAGGACCGTGATGCCTTTCTGCCGCGCATCGGCGACCGGCGCGTCATAGGCCTTGTCGTCGACGATGGCGACGAAGATGGCGTCCGGTTTGCGGGCGATCGCCGCCTGTAGATTGGCGATGGCCTGTTCGACCGAGCCCTCCGTCTGCGTGAGGAGCAGTTGGCATTTCGCCTGCACCTTGCTGCACCCGTCGTCGAAGCCTTTCTTGACCGCCTGCCAGAACGTGTTCGAGGGCGACGAATGGCTGATGAACACGATGTTGAGCGGCTCGGCCGCTTGAACCGCGCCGAGCCCCAGGCCCAGCCCGAGGGCAACGATTGCGCCTGCCGTCTTGAATCTCATCATCCTATCCTCCCTGTTGGTCTGCCGGTTTCCGGACGCGTCGATCACGTCTGTTTGGAGATCCGGACCGTTGCGTTGAACCGTTTTGCCACGTCCGGCATGAGTTCCAGCCCCAGGCCCGGGCCGCTGGGCACCGTGATCGAGCCGTTCTCGACCGGCGGCACCTCGGTGACGAGGTCGCGATACCAGGTGCGGTGATAGGCGCGGACGCTGTCCTGTACGAGCGCATTGGGGGCGTTGAGCGACAGGTGCGTCGACGCAGCCAGCACCACCGGGCCGGTACAATCGTGCGGCGCCACCGGCAGGTGCCAGGCTTCGGCCATGGTGGCGATCTTCTTGGCTTCGGAGATGCCGCCGCACCAGGCGAGATCGAGCATGATGACTCCCGCCGCGCCGGTTTCGAGCAGGTCGCGAAAGGCCCAGCGCGTCGCCAGCGTTTCGGAGGCGCAGATCGGCGCGGGCGAGGCTTCGGCATAGCGCTTGAGCGAGCCGAGACTGTCCATCTTGATGGGGTCCTCGTGCCAGAAGGTACCGTAGGGAGCCAGCGCCTTGGCGATCTGCATGGCCGGCAGCAGTTGCCACATGGAATGGAACTCGACCATCACGTCCATGCGGTCGCCGACCCGTTCGCGGATTTTTTCGAAGGGGGCAAGAGCCGTCCTCAGATCCTGGCTCGAAATGTAGTTGCCGTCAGTCTTTTCCGCGGACGCATCGAACGGCCAGATCTTCATGGCCGTGATGCCCTCCGCGAGGAGCTCCTCGGCCAGGTCGTCGGCGCGATTGAGAAAGCCGTTCAGGTCGTCGTAGGCCCCCGCCTCCTGATCCAGGCCGTAGTTCTCGACGCGCTGGCCCTTGTTGCGCCGCATGTAGATCGGGCCGGCACAGGTGTTGTAGGTGCGGATCGAGGGTCGCGAGAAGCCGCCGAGCAGTTGTGCGATGGGCTGGCCGGTCAGCTTGCCGAAGATGTCCCAGAGGGCGATGTCGAGCGCCGAATTGCCCCGCACTTCGACCCCGCTCGACCGGAAGCCGACATAGCCGACGAGGTCCTTCGAGATCCGGTCTATGGCGCGAGGATCGCGGCCGATGACCTTCGGGGCCAGGGTCTCGTGCACATAGGCTTCGACGGCGCGCGGCATGAAGAAGGTTTCGCCAAGTCCGGTTATCCCTTCGTCGGTGTGGACCTTGAGCCAGATCAGGTTCTCGAACTCGGCCAGATGGATGGTTTCGAGGGCGACGATCTTCATCAGTTGATCCCTGCCGCCAGCAGCACCTTGACCGAATTGTCGAAATGCTCGGCCATGGCCCTTTCGGCCCGCTTGAGGTCTCGCGCCACGATCGCCGTGGCGATCTCGACGTGGCAGGCGATATTGCCGCGCCGGTCCTCGTCGCTCGCCCGCATGGTCCAGCCGATCGGCCAGGTTTGCCGAGTGACGACGTGGAAGGCGCCCACCATCAGAGCGAAGAGCGGGTTCTTGGAGGCGCGGGCAATCGCCTCGTGGAAGGCGATGTCGTGCTCCATGATCCTGGGGCTGTCGCCAAAACTGTCGGACATGGCCTGCGCATGCGCCGCGATGGCCTCGGCCTCGCGATCGCTGCGCCTCAGGGCTGCCAGCGCCACGGTGCGCAATTCGATGGTGCGTCGCACGTCGAGAATCTGCTGAACCGTCGTCTGATCGGTGTGGACCGAATGGTCGATCAGCAGTGCGAGCACGCTGGAATCGGGCGCCGCGATGCGGGCACGCCTGCCGACCCCCACGTCGATCAGCTTGAGCGCCTGCAACGAGCTGAAAGCCTCCCGCACGACGGCGCGCGACACGCCGAGGCGCAGCGCGAAGGCGCTCTCGCTGGGTATGGGATCACCGGGGCGCAGGTTCTCGGCCCGCAGGTGCGCGTGCACCTCCGCGAGCACGCGGTCGACCAGGCCGATCGCGTCGGATGGGGGTGTTTGCTGCATGCCGCCTTTGGTCAACGACAAACCTGTATGATAACTATTCACGCTTCTGCATGACAGCTCGGATCGTTTCTGCTGTCAAGAACCATCGATCCTGCCCCAAGGGATGGCGGTGAAGCCATCCAGGGCCGGACCTGGCTGGCAGGGCGCCCGGGTTTGGCTTACGACCGAACTCTCCACCTTGCAGGAAAGGAGCGAAAAGTGAGCGACAGCGGCTTGCGCGAAAAGATATGCGCGGTGGGCGATTCGCTATTTCGGCGCGGGCTGACCTTCGGTTCGACCGGGAACATCTCGGTCCGTTTGCCGGGCGGCGGCTGGCTGATGACGCCCACCAATGCGTCGCTCGGCGAACTCGACCCCGCCAGGCTGTCGACGCTCGAGGCTGACGGCCGGCTCGTGTCGGGCGATCCGCCGACCAAGGAAGCTTTCCTGCATCGCGTCATGTATGCGGAGCGCAGCGGCAGCCGGGCCGTGATTCACCTGCATTCCACTCATTCGGTCGCCGTGTCCTGCTTGCACGGCATCGACGAGCACGACTGTCTGCCGCCGCTGACGGCCTATTACGTGATGCGGGTCGGACGCCTGCCGCTCGTGCCCTATTACCCGCCCGGCGACGAAACGCTCGCCCTCGCGGTGCAGAAGCTCGCCGGGAAGCACCATGCGGTCCTGCTCGCAAACCACGGCCCGGTGGTAGCCGGCACCAGCCTCGAGACCGCGATGTATTGCATCGAGGAGCTGGAAGAGACGGCCAAGCTGTTCCTGCTTTTGGGAGGCCGGGCCGCACGCCCGTTGGGGCCCGATCAGGTCGCCGACCTGCAGCGGAGGTTCCCGCCGGCTTAGGCTGCGACAGCTGCCTATCACCCGCCGTGGCGTCGCCCTGCCCCGTCCTGCCCCGCCATGGATCCTTCATGCGGCGTTCAGCGCCGCATCCACGTGCCGCGCACCCGGCACGTGCCGGCCGACGGCCCCGGCGGCACGGTAAACGCGGGCGGAATCCGGCTCACCGATCCCGACACGCCGTTTGCCGACACCCATGGGCCGGGGCTTTGCGCCTCCCACGATCTCTCGGACCTCGACAATTCGGCCTTCCAGACGGCGCCGGGCCCGTCTGCGCACCTTCTGTCGCCCGCGACGCCCTTCTGCCTTTCTGGCGTCGCTGCGAAGGATTGCGCTTGCCACGCGACTCGCAGCGCGAAATGCTCACATTGACGCCCTCCACGACATCCGGTTCGGAAAGGCCGTGAAATGAGCACCGCCGCATTGTTCAGCGCCGCGCTGGCGGGCTTCGCCTACGGCATCACGCCGGGTCCCGGCGTCCTGGCAGTGCTGGGGATCGGCGCCGACCATGGCCGCCGCGCCGGCGCGACCTTCCTGGCCGGTCACTTCGCCGGGGATCTTCTTTGGTACACCCTCGCCCTCGTCTCCATCATCGGCGCAACCAGCATCGACCAGACGGTGTTCCGCGTGCTCGGAATCGCGAGCGGCCTCTATCTGATCTACCTCGGCTTGCGATCCGTCATGGCATCGGTGCGGGCCGATGCGGCGCTGCCGAGTTCCGCACGACGCCCGTTCTTCTACGGCCTGATCTTCGGTGCGACCAATCCGAAGTCCTATCCTGTAGCCGCTGCCATGTTCGCCGCGCTGCTGGCCGGGCAGGCGAAAAGCCTGAACTGGGCTTCCCTGCCAGGCCTCGTGCTTGCTGCCTCCCTGGGGTCGATCGCGGCCTATGTGGCTCTGACCACGCTCGTCGGACTGGCCCGATTCAGAGCGACCTATCGCCAATACGAGACCTGGATCCGCAGGGTCTCGGGCCTGATGTTCATCGCCTTCGGAGGCCGCTCGATCGCCGACAGCCTCCGCCATTGAGGCGCCGGCACTCGGCCCGCACCGCGCCTTACCCGCAGCTTCATTAATCCTCGAAGGCTTTGCCTCGGCCGCTCTTCACGGCGGATCGAATCGATTTCCCGGTCAGCCGCCGTTCCTTCGAGGCCAAGGTCGGTCGCGTCGGGCGCCTGACCTTCGGCACTTTGACGGCCGCCTCAATGAGTTCCGCAAGCCTGGAGCGCGCATCCTGGCGGTTCAGATCCTGGCTGCGGAAGCGGTCGGCCGAGATGACCAGGACGCCCTCCCGGGTCACCCGGCTGCCGCCGAGCCGCTCGAGCCTCGCCTTGACGCCGGGCGGCAGGTTCGGCGACCCGCGGATGTCGAAGCGCAGTTGCACCGCGCTCGCGACCTTGTTGACGTTCTGCCCGCCCGGCCCCGAGGCGCGGACGAAGGTTTCGGATATCTCATCGTCGTCGATGCTGATCGAAGGCGTAACGCGCATGCCCGCTCCCCTGCCGATAACGCTCCGACGCCGTCCCGTTCTATGTCGAAATCAGAGGGTGGGAAATCGCGGCGCTACGTCTTCTACCCTGGCGGCGCCGAAAAGGGCGGGCTTTACATTCCTGTTGACGGAACGGCATTGAAGGGGTCAACGCGGCTCCGGAGGCCTTCGATGTCGGATGATGACACAAGCCCCCGCGCCGGACAGCCCGGTCGCGAGAAACCGACTACCGACAAGCTCCGGCCCGGCGACTTCTCGACCGTTCTCGACCGCAACATCACGGCCCTGAAGCAACGGCGAAAAGGCGAGGAAGCGAGGGCCAGCGCCGAGACGTGGGTCGCCGAAGGCATCACCCGCTTCAGCGGCAGCATGCCATTCGTGTATCTCCACATCGCCATTGTTATGCTGTGGGTGGCGATCAACCTCGAATGGCTCTCCTTCGTCCCGGCCTTCGACAAGACCTTCGTCATTCTGGCGACCGTGACGTCCGTCGAAGGCATCTTCCTGTCGACCTTCGTCCTGATCAGCCAGAACCGCGCCGCCGCCGCGGCCGACCGCAGGGCCGAGCTCGATGTTCAGGTGAACCTGCTGTCCGAGCACGAGATCACCCGTCTGCTCCAGCTGACGGTCGCCGTGGCGGACAAGCTCGGCGTGCAGGAGGCCCGCGACCCGAGCCTTTTTGAGCTCGAGGAACATGTCGCGCCTGAAAAGGTCCTCGACAAGATCGAGAAGGACGGGGACTGACGCTGCTCGGCGCTTTCGTCGGTTCTGTTGGGACTGGTCTCGTGGCAAGCGAGGGGAGGCCTGACGGATCTGCTCATGGCGATCCGCCAGCGGGTTGATCTGCGGGCTCGACCCCGACAAACAGGATATCGAGGTGATTCGCCGGAACCCGTCCGGAATGCCTCCTGGAGATCTGCATGGCAAGCGGCTGCACCGAAGGGCTGGACACCGGTTTCGTCGCGCTCGGCTACGCCAAGGTGGCGTTGCTCGGCGTCGTTCAAGGACTGACCGAGCTGATGCCGATTTCATCGACCGCCCACATGCGCATCGTCCCGGCGCTGCTCGGCTGGCAAGATCCGGGCTCCGCCTTTTCGGCCGCCATGCAGCTCGCCGCCCTGGCGGCGGTGATCACTTATTTCTGGAGGGATATCACCGGCATCGGCGGAGGAGCGATCCGCGCGGCGCGGCGCGGCAGTTTCTCTGCGTGGGACTTCCGCTTCGTCGTCTGGATCGTGCTCGCCACGATCCCCATCGCGATCGCGGGGCTGCTGCTTTCGTCGCGTCTGAATGCCTGCGGCTCCGTCCTGCGAGGACTGCAGGTCATCGGCTTGGCCTGCATCGCCATGGCGATCCTGCTGGCCATTGCCGAAGTCTACTGTCGTCACCGGCGGGTTTTGGCCGACATGACGCTGCTCGACGCCATGGTGGTCGGCATCGCCCAGATCGGCGCCTTGATCCCGGGGGTGTCCCGGTCGGGCTCGACCCTGACGGCCGCCCTGTTTCTCGACCTCAAGCGCGAGGAAGCGGCGCGCTTCTCGTTCCTGCTCGGCCTGCCCGCCATCGCCCTCGCCGGCCTGAAGGAGCTTTACGAGCTCCACAAGGCGCATCTCGACGCCCAGGGCTGGTCGATCCTTGCCGTCGGGCTGGTGATCGGCTCGATCTCGGCCTTCGTGGCCATCTCGCTGCTGATGCGCATCCTCGAGCGCTTTTCCGCCTGGCCGTTCGTGGTCTACCGCGCACTGATCGGCGTCGTGCTGCTGGTCGGCGCCAACGCCGGCTGGCTGAGCTGACGCGGCCCGCGGGGACCGTCAGGCTGCGGTGACCAGCCAAATCCCGACGAACACGACCACGATGCCGACGCACCTTGCGAGCGACAAGGCCTCACCCAGGATCAGCCAAGCCGCCAGCGTCGTGAACACTAGCGTCAGTCCGATGGCCGTCGGATAGGCCGAGGACAGCTCGTTGCGGGTCAGGATCACGAGCCACACTGTGAAGCTCAAGATGTAAAGCCCCGCACCCAGGGCCGCCATGAAGACGGGCTTGGCGAACAGCCCGCCGCTCATGACCGACAGCTTCGCTGCCAACAACCAAGACTTGATGATGATCAGGCCAAGAACGCTCGCCGTCGTGTAGAGAGCGAACAGAGCGGCATCCAAGGGCCGATTCATGCCGGACCGGAAGAGCGTATCGGATCGGAGCGCCGACGCTCGACCACATACACGGTGTCGGACATGATGTCGAACAGGCCGGCGATCAAACGATGTTGAATACGCGAGCCGACTGCGGCCTCGAAGCGTTGCGGATCGGTGGATGGGGCATGGTCACCATATTCAAAGGCGCTGGTCGAGGCTCTTGCCGGATTCGATATGGCGGAAATTGGCCAGGACCCGAGTCACGATGCCGACGATCTCCGCCTTGTCGGTCGATGCCGTCGGGTCGTTCACGAGCGCGGCCAGTTGATCGAACACGCCGTTCGCCGCCGCGCTGCTCGGGCGATGCCGGACCGCCGAGAGGGCATGAAACCCGATGTCGACCTTGGTTTCACCTTCGCCGATGAACTCTTCATAGGGTTTCTCGCCGCTCGTATCGAGCGGGGTCAGAAGGACCGGCCAGCGTCCCGAGCCCGCGAGCCTTGCCGAGTCGCGCCGGGCCGCCGCCTCGTCCTCGAAGAACATCGGTTCGTAGCCGTGGGCTTCAAGCACCCGGACCGCAATCGAGACGAGGTCCTGCAGTTCGGTTCGCGGATCCAAGTTGGGGACCGCGACATGCGCATCCGGGACGGCGCACGCGGCCAAAAGACAGAGCTCGCCAGCTTC
>JBBPYT010000074.1:0-2469 GCA_038199665.1 Hyphomicrobiales bacterium | reverse complement strand
GCTGCCCGGCCGCGGTTTCTGAACCCGATCAATCTATTGACTATCCTCGGAAACACCACCTTCGAGGGGATGCTGTCGCTCGGCATGGTGTTCCTGCTGGCCATCCGCGAAATCGACCTTTCGGTCGGCTGGATGTTCAATTTCTCCGCCGTGATCGCGGCTTTGTTGATGGTTGCTGGCGTGAACCCGTGGCTTGCGGGGCTTGCCGGCGTCGCATTCGGCGCCGTTCTCGGCCTGGTGAATGGACTGCTCGCCGTCGGCCTGCGGCTGCCCTCCATCATCGTCACGCTGGGTACGTTCTCGATGTTCGAGGGCTTGTCGCTGGTCGCCAATCAGGGTCGCGCGGTCTTTCCGACCGACCAGTCGAGCAGCTATTTCGTGCTCTCCTCGACCAAGATATTCCATGTCGTTCCCGTCGTCGGCGTGGTGTTCGTGCTGCTGGCCGTGGTCTTGCATGTCGTGCTTCATCGCACCCGGTTCGGCTATCGCGTCCAGGCTGTCGGCAGCAATCCGGAAGCCGCGCGGCTGGCCGGCATTCCCATCGCGCTCGTACGCCTGCAGACGCTGGTTCTGATGGGGGCCATCTGCGGCCTGTCCGGCGCGATGTATGTGGGCTTCCGCGGCGCCATCGACCCCAACGAGGGCGCCGATTTCGCGCTGATCGTCATCGCCGCCGTCATCATCGGCGGGACCCCGCTCTCCGGCGGTTGGGGAACCGTCATCGGCGCCGTCGTAGGCATGCTCATCATTCAGGTGATCAGCAGCGGCATCATCTTCTTCGGCATCGACGCGACCTGGAGCACCTTCGTCACCGGGGCCGTGATCGTGCTCGCGGTCGTCCTCGATCAGCTCGTCAAGTATCAGCGCAGCCGTCGCGCTTCCCGCATTGCCGATGATGTTTAGCCCGGCCCCTCGGGCTTGGCCGCGACGGAGTCAGAGGCGCGGTCCCGGCACCTGGCTGCGACGACCGACCCCGAAAGCCCATCCAAGAACGAAGCCCAGACCCATCGCCCACATCCAACGGGGAATTTTGGACTGTTCTGTCAGGTCTCGTATCGCGACCGGACCGGTTGCGAAGGTCATTGCGTGCGGGAACGTCAGACCAGCGGCATTCAGCGGGTCGAGCGAACGAACATAGGCTCCGGTCAAGCCATGAAATGCCTGAATGCGTCCCTGATGCGCATTCGAGGGAAATTCGCCCGCAAACGCGGGAAAGGCACTGCCGACGTAAAGGTGGCCGTCCGGGCCGAATTTCATCGATAGCGGCATCCCAAGCTGGCTGCTTGGAGCGATGAACTGGCCGAGGAATGCGCCTGTGGCGCCGTCATAACGCAAGATTCGATCCGCGGCAGGCCAGCCGCTCGCCGAGCAACCGATCACATATAAGCTGTTGTCCGGCCCGAAGAGCAGACGTTGCGGCGCGACAAGGCCACCGCTGCCTGGGGTCACAAACGCGCCCAGAAATGCTCCCGTGGCTCCGTCGTGTCGCTGGATGCTGTTCGTATCCTCGGAGCAGAAATAGAAGTGTCCGTCAGGACCGAAGGCCATGCTTCGGGGGCCCGATGAGCCGCCGACCCTGTTCGGAACGAACGGGCCGAGCAGCGCGCCCGTTGTCCCGTCGAAACGGAACACGTCGCTTGTTGTGTCGTTTGGGTCCGGGTACTGGGTCCCAAGATACAGGTGCCCGTCTGGCCCGAAGGTCATGCCGTAGGCCTGGCGAGCGGGAGCACCAGGATCCACGTCGTGGACCAAAGTGCCGGCGTATTTGCCGGTTTGCCGGTTGAACCGCCAGACCCGGTTAGAATTGAGCGGCAAAACATAAAGCCACCCATCGGGACCCAATTCCATTTCAAAAGGAACAAAGATATTGCTGGGATATTCTGAAAAAGGTGCGCCCTTTGTGATGAGGGCGTTCACCGCATTGGAGCTGAACGGGTCATAGCGAAACACGGGCCCGTTCTGGGCCATGTCGGCGACCAAAAGAAATTGACGGAGAAAATAGATTGGCGGCATAATTCAGCCTCGCAATGTGAGCAGTTCATTTTTCACTTCGCAAGCCAGATCTGCGCTCTCCCGTATACTACTGAATCGCGGAGCTTGTCAATTCTATACTTTTCCAAAGAATTACCGCTCAAAATGATCTGTAAAATTGATTTATAATTGTGCTATATATTACTGGAGCCGAACGGTTGCTTGGTTTTGAGAGCCGATGATTGCCGTTAGAAAAAATCCTAAAACTTCGCAGCCAGTCCCATGATGGTGCGACCTGAATCCGCTCCAAGTGCTCCGATGACAAACGCATTCACAACACACTTCAACCGTTTTTCACAAGCGATTTTGCATCTCGATCTCAAAGAACCGCAGGTCCCCTTTCTTTTGATGACTCATCTTCGGAAAGGCGTTGTTGCTCTCTGCCTCTGAGCCAATTCACCCGCGCCGAACTGATACGATGTTGCGGTTTGCGGTCCG